>NZ_LOPV01000469.1 GCF_001469865.1 Haloferax profundi | reverse complement strand
AGGAGACTCTTGGTCATCGAACGGATTCGGTTTTCGGAACCCGAGGTGTAAGAAGTAGTCGCCGTCACGAGCAGTGAGCGTGCTTTCTGTAACACTCCACTCATCGTCGCTCAGGAACTGGTACTGGTAGCCACCGTCGTCTTCAGGGAGGACGAGTTCGCATCGAACTCGGCTGTCTACGGTTGTCAGCGAGACGGTGTTGTCGTCAAAGAGCGTCAGTGTGTTTGCATCGTACTTGATAGTTGGACTCGTGAACTCTGGACAGGACACTTCGCGGCCGTTGTCTTTGAGTTCTCTGACGCCTGTGAGTGCTTGCGCAGCTTGGTGAGTGGCGAGTATCGCGTGTTGACTCCCGAGACGAGTTTCTTCGCGTACGTCGTCGTAGGCAAGTTGTTGGAGACCGTATTTTGAGTCCTCGTTTGCTTGCCATCCGATTTGAGAGGCAAGGGATGCCCCATGTTTCCAGTCACTAATCGTGGCTTCGAGCAAGTCGGCTTGCTCGTCGGTCACGGAGAGGCGAGTGATGGCTGTGCGTCTCAGGTATTCGTCCACTCTATCTTCAAAGAGGTAGGTTAGTTACTCAATGGTTTTTATATGATCTGTTGTCAGCATTCCTCCACGGGTCGGGTGACCCGTGGAATCCAGCCTCGAATCTTTGAAGTAGCCCATTCTCGTCCGTCTCATGATAGTTGAATTCATTCGGACCATTAACTGCGATTTTTCGGTTCGCTACGGGACGGCCGTCGTACGTCGATATTTGGGCTGATACTTGTACTGTCCCCGTTTGGGCAGACACAGTTTGGGATACAAATGACAAAGACGCCAGCCCCCGACGAAAGACCGTCTTCCCAGTTCATTTGGCATAGAACTGTGTTTAACGACGGTTGAATAAGTGTTTGGGTCAATTTGATGGATATACTGTATCAGTTGCCGGAGCCACTGGATTTAATGTCTTACTGGGTAAACCGAATTTTGAGGACGGGTTGTACCACCCATTCTACACGTAGTGTAAGCCGTTCTCATCCCATCCCCCCCCACCCTCGTCTCACAACTTCCTCCTACGTACTCACTTGTCTGAGTGTGGACTGTCCATATGTGGCTCACACATGTCTGAGGCGGAACTTCAGTCGTTCTCTTGATGAGTGGCTGCGAACTCGTCAGCGAATTGCTGGTGCAACTGCTTGCGTAACAGGGCGCTCATCGTTTCATATACGATTGAGTTTGGATACTTCTCGAGTAAATCGTTAATATCACTCACACACTCGGCTTTCAATACAGCAAAATCGGTGCTCCACGGTGGCCTTTCCATTAGTCTATGACTTGTGTTGGTATTGATATATTTACTGTTTGTGGATATATTTGTTCACTGAAAAGACAACAGTAAACCCTCTTTTCAGGATAAAAATTGTTATTGAACAGCTAGTTCAAAAAACAACCTCTGGATATCGACGATGTTGAACCGGTCATTCTCGGAGAAGTCGAATTTATCGGCGTTATTTTCTATCACCGTGCTTTCTCGATTATCGAACGCTGCCTGAACGTCGGACACAGTCACGTTTCCATCGCCATTGATGTCCTCGAATCGCCCATCTCCGTTGACGTCGGCTGGTGGATGCTCAAAATCACCGAGTGGTGTTAGATTTGTGACGCGAATCCTCGTTCCAGACTGGGTGCCAACGACAATCTCTTTTCCGTTGACTGACCCGAGTATCGTCTCAGAGACCGACACAGTAGTGCTTCCTTCAGTATCGAGTCGGAGTGTTAGCTCTGCGAGTGTTACTGTCTCGGCTTCCGCGCGGTTGAGTCCATACACATCGATGGCTACCGAATCGTTCGCTTGACTAGTGCGAACGTCCACGTCGGCGGGTGAACCAGTGATTGTCGTATTCTTGATTGTGGCGACACTGGCATTCGTGACTGAGAGGTTTGTTGAGAATGTTCCAATGTCTGTTGGTGGACTGAGTGCCACCAGGTTGACCGTAACTGTCGTGTTTGGCTGTGGAGTCGCTGTGGAACTCATCAACTGGGCGCTGACATTTGTTGGTGCAACGTTCTCGAGTCCTGTGACATTCACCGTCGCCGTCTCGGACTGAATTGTGGTTTGCGGCTCGGTGAGTTCAATTGTGTACGTACCTGCTGGAGTGTCGTGATCAGAGAGGTCGATAGTGAACCCGGCCATACCTTGCCCACCAAGTGTGACAACCTGTTTGGGGCCGATACGAACGCCACTTTCGTTGCGAAGTGCAATTTGAATGTCGCGGCCAGCAACGTTCGCTTGAATCCTTCCTCGGATCGTGTCGCTGGTGAGAACGTTCGACTGTTCGAGAGAGGTTGCGAGTTGGAGTTGGGCAATGTCGATTGTTGCATCGGGCTGACCGGTGATCTCGAGGCTGTGGTCTCCTGTTTCGAGGACGTCCGTTTCGAGAACGGCTACACGACTGTTCGTTCCCGTTGTAAGCTGGCGGATGAACGAACCATCTTTTCGAAGGTTAACCTCGGTATCCGTGGAGTTCGTTACAATTGCGAGGGGGGTTCCCTGAAAGACAACCCTGTCAACACCTGCAGTGACAGATCGACCTGTGTATGTCACCGACACGTTCTGCGGCTCCACCTGTGTCCCAGTACTGTTCGTGATTCCCTCAGTCAATCGAAGCACCATGTCGCCGGTGTATTGTTCGTCAAGTTGGATGAGTGCACGACTGCCGTTGATGGTTACATTTGTGGCCGTGGTGGAAACTTGGCTTCCGTCAACGTACAATTCGTAGTTTCCGCTGATGTTTTGCACAGACTCAGAAAACGAAACCTCAATAGCCGGTGTTTGATCCGACTGAGCGTAATAGATAGCGCCTACTGGCTGCGGAGTCTCTGTTGAGGTAGTTGTGAGCGTGTTCTTTGTGGCTGGTTGTGTTCCCACCGCGCTATTGGTTGCTGCCAGTGCCGTTGTACTCCCGATCGGTGCGCTAGCCAAGACGAGTGCCATGAGAACGGCGAACGCTGTTACTCTGTATCGGCGAGCCATTAGGTTCGACTCCTTACGCTAGTGCTGACGTTGTTCTGTCTCATTATCTATAACGTGTCAACAGGTGCAAATATAAATCGTGGCACTATTGTCGTTGGTTGCGTGCGCTTCATGTTTGCTTCCGATCTTGCTATAATAGTTGTATGGGTGTTATACTACGAGGCTCTGTTTGTCCAAGCAACTCGTTCGAAAATCAGGAGTATGAAGGAAAGAACCGCGAGAGATTTCCAAAGTAGTCTGAGACGTGTGCTACTCGATGAACTGAGAACGGACCACTGTGGTCCGAGGAGTTCTTTGGCCTTAGGCGGTCACCTCAACGAACAGCCGCTGGACGTCAACGATGTTCACGTCACCGTTACCGGAGAAGTCGAACTTGTCAACGTTGTCTTCGAACACCGGGCTGTCGCGATTGGCGAACATGGCCTGCACGTCTGAGACAGTCACGTTGCCGTCACCGTTGATGTCTTCGAACGTTCCGTCACCATCCACGTCTGTGGGTGGTTCGGTCGAACTCCCGATCGGCTCGACTGTCGTCGTCGTGAGCGTGGTCCCAGTCTCCGACATGATGGTGTAATCATCTGCCGACGGGGTTCCAAGTACTGAGTCTGCAACGACAATGTCGGACGACCCATCCGCAGCAAGGGTGACGTTTACTCTGGCAAGTACCATGTCGTCGCTTTGGGTGCGGTTCAGTCCGAATGCAGCAATCGAGACTGTCGTGTTATTTGCACTCCGGGTGATGTCTGTGGTGTCTGGGGACCCTACAATGCTCACGTTCTCAATTGTCCCGATTGATTCGTTTGCGAGCTTGAGCGTGCTCTCGAATGCACCCACACCCTCACTGGCGTTTTCTGCGACGAGATCCACCGTCACTGTCTCACCGACTTGTGCCGATGCAGGTGATGCAACTGCACGTACGCTCGCGTTCATGTTCGCCGATTTGGTTGCCCCACTAGAGTCATTTTCAGTGAGTGTAAACTCGAGAGTCGTCTCATTCGTCACAGTCGCTTGCTGTCTCAGCGTTTGAGTTTCGTAGGCTGTGCTGTTCTCAGGCGGGGTCACTTTGACGGAGACGTTGCCGGTTACTTCTATCCCCGGCTGGCCACTTGCCCAGTACTCGTATGCACCCTCCGAATTTGTTAGCCCCGAACCCCCAACAGTTGCACCTGCGCGGTTGTTCAATACAAGGACGTTTGCGTCGGTAACCGGAGCACCACTCTCATTTGTCACAGTGACATTGAGCAGGTGGCCATCAGGGAGTTGTGCGGAGACGTTTGAGTCAGTCGACGTGTTAATGGTATCGACTGCGTAGACGTCTGCAGTCCCATCGCGTGCCCATTGGTACTGCTTGTTGGAATTGGCTTCTGAGAGGTTGAGTTGATATACTCCTACATCATATTCCGTGTCTGCCTGGAGTGGGTCGTCGTTAGTCTGTGTTGACTCAGAGGTGTTGTAGAACCCGCTTTCGTTTGTAATCGCGATGGGAAGCGGACCACTGCCGCTTGTCGGATCGAACGCAACTGTCGCATTGACTGCAGCCGTTCCATCGGCTTTTGTAATCCGACCCGCGACCGTCACATTCGAGTTGGAGTCATCGGTCGTCCCGCTTCCTGGGATGATGTCGAGATAGTCCGATTCACTCGCAGTCACCCCGGATTCGTTGATCGCGTAGACCTGGAGTCTGTAGTTCGACTCAGCAGGCACGTCGGGGGCAGTCATGGTGAATTCTTCGCCCTCTTGAACAACTTTGGCGTTCGAACCTGGGTCCTGTCCGCTTTCCCACGTCGTGAACATCACGACTGCAGTGGTTTGGTCAGGGCTCGCTGCGGTGTAGTTGAGCGTGACTGTGTCTCCCCCTTCGATTTCTCTCGAGAGGCCATTGACAGTGATATCATACCCTTCGACATCCTCTGTTGGGAACCCGCCATCAAAGTAGGGATGGCGTGGTCCATAGAGGAACTCACGCGTCGCATGGCTTGGGAGCGTGAAGTTGACAGTGGCCGATCCATCAGCGCCGGAAACGGCAGCACCGGTTCCGAAGACGCCGCCTTGCATCCCAGTAAATGTCTCTGCTGCCACCGAGACTGGGATTCCAGAGACACCAGTGTCGGTCTCAGGATCAACGAACCGAAGCTCGAACCCAACCTGGTTGCCTGGTGTGTTACCACCTAAGCGATCTTCTTCAATTCGATACCGTTGGATCTCACCATCGTCGCCCGATTGGGCGTTCGTCCCGTTAATCGTCGCCCATGTTTTGAGGTCGAACGAGGCGCTGTCGGGTGCGTCTGCAGGGATCGGAACCGAAATCGTCGCTTGACCAGTTGCGTTGGTCGTTACCGTTCCCGTGGTCGCAAGCTGCTCAGTCCACTCGTACGTGAGTGCATAGTCGACAGTCGTGTTGGGGGCGATGCTACCGTTGTAATATGTTTCAATTGTTGCGTTGGCGCTGCCACCGGGTGCTACGACATTTCGGTACGATGGTGACTGGATCTCTGTATTTATCCAGGCTGTGGGACCGCTGCTTCCTTCACCACCGCTTCTATCACGAGACGCTTCGAGGTTGATGCGTCCCCCATCGTGCACGATCCGTTCGTTAGCAGTCGTGTAGAGGTGTGCTTCGAAGTCAGCATTCGGCTTGTCCGGCGTTTGCCACTCAGTAGCATAGAGGCCCTGTGCGTTCGTAGTCACGCTCAGGTTCTCAACGGTGGTGTCGACACCGTTCGTGGTGTTGATAATCCGGACGACGAGGTTAGTGTTCGCGAGTGGTGCACCCTCATCGTAGACGACGCCCGAGATTTGTGCACTGCCACCCGCAGGCAGATATGTCGAGTAACTTCGCGTGTCTGTTTTGAGTTCTGCCACCATGTCGACGCCCGTGAGGGTCGTCGAATCTCCTGGGTGATTCGCGGGGGTGACCCAGTAGCGACCAGTTTGGTTCGGCGTGAATTCGAACGTCGCAAACCCACCCGTGTCTGTGGTCAACGTTTTCGTGGTCTCATTTCCGTCTGGTGCTCGGATTGAGACGTTGAACGTCGTGTTCGTCACAGGTGCGCTCTGTTCTGCTAATGAAGCAGCGACAGTCACCGGCTGGCCGACTTCGACATGGTCGGTGAAGCGTGGGTAAAGGTTGACCGAGGGTCCAGCGATGAAATCATCATGGTCGGTTGACGACACATCGGGACTCGAGACTTCGACATCGTACGTGCCGTTGGGGAGCGTTGAAAGGTCGATAGGCACCGCGATTGCACCGGATGAGTCCGACGTTACCGTCCGCGTCACCACAGTATTATTTGGTCCCGAAACGGTTACCGTGATATTCACGTTGCCGACTGCTGTGGGTTTGTCAGCGCTTGTGTTGACTGCACTGACGGAGATGTTCACAGTGTCATCGGACAGGTACGGCTCGTCGTAGTTGTGGCCGACGACAGCCTGTAATTCGACAGAGTCAGATGTCGCTGTCGTGCTTATGAGCCCATCAGAGTCGTCCTCACTGAGCCGAGTTACAGATCCATCTTCGGCAACACGGATTTGGAATTCCTCTTCTGTTTCGTTGGTTCCTGTTCGTGTCACCTTTCGAACGCGGTACTCATCTGCTGGAACAGTGAACTACCCTACCCTACTCGCTCACGGCTGATGCCGCTCGCTCCTTGGGGTAGGGCTTCCTGTTTCCACGACGCGCTTTGCAGATACAGGCGTATCCACAGGGAGCGCAGTCTCCACAGGCGTTGATTCGGAGTATCCCACTCCTACATCTTTGAGGCCCCGAGAAAGAATGTTCCACGCCGCGTTCGCGTCCCTGTCCGCCTCAAACCCGCAGGCAGGACAGGAATGTTCACGGACCCACAATGGCTTCTCCGCCGAGACACCGCACGACGCGCACTCCTTAGTCGTCCCTCTCGGGTTGACCGCCACGAAATGCGTCCCTTCCCGCTCGCACTTGTATTCGAGCAACGAGAGGAACGTCCGCCACGCGGCAGATACAGTGTTACGGCTGTTCGACGACGACTCCATCATCCCGGCGACGTTCAGGTCTTCGACCGCTACGAGGTCGTACTCCCGAGCGTAGTAGTTCGAGAGCTTGTGTAAGAAGTCACGACGTTTTCGCCGAAGGTCGGCGTGACACTCTGCGACCTGCCGCCGTTGCTTTTCGTAGTTGTTCGACCCGTGCTGTTTGCGCGAGAGCTTCCGTTGCTCGCGCTCCAAACGTTCGCGTTCGTCGGAGAGGTTGAGCGACCCGACTGCCGTGCCGTCGGTGTCGTGGGCGTACTTGAGAATCCCTACGTCGATACCGACACACTTCTTGGGGTTCTCAGGCGGTTCGGGCGGTTCACAGTCCATTTCCACGCCGAACGTAGCGAACCACTCGCCCGTCGGTTCCTTCTTGACTGTGACCTGCTTCACGGTGGCGTCGTCGGGGATGGGTCGGTGGAGCCGTATTGGTATGTCCACGAGTTTCGAGAGTGACAGGATAGTCTGACCGCCCTTCTTGTCGAGCTTGAAGCCAGACTGACTGTACGTAAAACTGCGGAACTCCCGTGGCGGCTTCCACTTGAGTTGACCGACGCCGTAGCCGTTCTCTTTGAGTCCTCCGAGTGATTTGACGTTCTGCTCGATTCGCATGACTGCTGTTTGCAGAACTGTTGAGTACACGTCTGAGAGGCCATCCCACCAGTCTTTCAGGGATGGAATTTCGTCTCGGATGGACCGAACACGCTGATTGAGTGTGCCTGCGTCCTCGGGGATTTGGTCGAAGCGGTAAAGAGCGTGATTGTACAGTTGCCTACAAATGTCTCGGTGGCGGTCCAACTCCTCGCGGTGGGCGTCGGACGGCTTGAGACGGTACTTGTAGGCGTAGTACATTCGTTACTCTCGTTCCTCAATTAACTGGTCCAACTGCTCGCGGACGAACGACGAGAGGTTGAGGTGTTGGTCCTCAATCCACTCGTCTTGGTCCTCTCGAATGGTGATTGTCTTCCGTTTCATCGTAATGCACGGTATGCACGATACACGTATAGTAGTTATGGTAAAACGTTGGCCTGTGGGCAGAGCGTCGAGCGTGTTTGCTACTCGTGCGGCGCTGTATCCTCTCCCTACTCACTCCCTTCAGTCGCTCCTTGAGGAAGGGGGCTTAGCGCCTATTTTCAGCTAAATCTGGAGCACAGAAACAAACAACCAATGCGAAAGCCAACGACGTAACTTGTGGGTCAGTATCACTGCTTGCGTGTCGCAAGGTAAGCAAGAAGACCCCCGAGTACAGTGTTATTTACGCGGGTTCCTCGACGAACAGCCGCTGGATGTCTACAGATGAGTGAGGTGAGTGTCTCGGAGTCGTGCGGAAATCATTGATTTTGGTGATGACGAGACCCGGAGCGTCTCGTACCACTTGACTCCAAGTTAATTCCAACTGACCTCGTTTGGGGGAGGCCAAAAGAAATAAAATTCGGCAGCTGACAGACGGAGAACTTTTGTGACTTCGACGTACCGAATTAACATACGAGTATCCGAGAGGCGCACTGAATACCAGTGGGTACGACGAGTCTCACCAGTGGTGGGTGTGGTCCCTCGCAACTCGTTTCACATACATGTCTATGGACACACTCCGCTCTGTCGGATGGATCGCCTTCGTCGTC
>NZ_LOPV01000468.1 GCF_001469865.1 Haloferax profundi | reverse complement strand
GGTAGACGTCTCCAACGTCGACGCCTCGTCACTCGAGATTCAGTTCGACGATGGCTCTGCAGGGGCATCGGGTTCGTCGACTGCGGACGTAGGTTACACGTATGCCGAAGATCTGATAGTCGAGACGGTCAACGACACGGCGTTCGCGTTCGGTTCGAACGCTTCACACGCACTCCAGGTCTCCCGGGTAGGGAGTAACGAGTCGATAACCATTACTCCGACGGCAGGCGAACCAGTGCTCAATGTTCAGGAGGCTGAACTCGACTTCTACGACACGACCGGCGCCATCGAATCGCAGCCGAAGGTTGAGATCAAGTATCAAACCGATCAAGGAAACACTGAATACACCGATATCAATATCTCTGTGAGCGGTAACCAGAGTCTGTTCATAGGTGGCGACAATCCATTCGGCGTGTACCGTGTCTCAGTTGTCGACGCGAACACGTCGTCGGTGATTGCTGAGACCGGAACTGAACGAGTTGCGATCGGATATGAGGGTTCGCTCTCGCAGAATGCCACGTCGGGTGATATCGAAGTCACGCTCCCCCGTGACGAGCACGTCAATGACTCGTGGTACGTCGAATATTCGGTTCACGGCGACAACGGAACTGTCCCCACCACACCGGTCGAAAACACCGCTGGGGCAAACAACTTCTCGGCGACCATCGATGCTGCAGTGGTTCCGAGTGGGGAGTATTCTCATGGATTTACCATCTACGAAAACGAGACTGACCGGAACGGAAAGCGTATCCTGTACGCATTCGGTGTCAACGATCTCACTATTGAGTCGAACGCCACCTCTGGAGCAGGTTCGGACGGCTCGACCACGCTCGTCGTCGACTCGGACGGTTCGACGAAATACCAGCGTCTCAGCACCGCCGTTGCAGACGCGAGTGCGGGTGACACTATCGAGGTTCACCCAGGGACCTACCGTGAACAGATCACCCTCGATACGAACGTCACGCTCGTTGCACCTGATGGTGCGACGCTCAACGGCTCGACGTTCGGCGAGACGGGAAGTGCCATTACCATCACGGGTGACGCTGAGCCGATGATCTCTGGGTTTACCATCCGTCACTATGACGCATACGGTATCGCGGCAGCCAACACGACGGGTAACTGGGTGGTGAACGACACCACCATCGTCGGCACGAATGGCTTCGAAGGCACGGCAATCAACGCAGAAGGCACGGACGGTGCGTGGCAGCTCACGAACGTCGAGGTTCTCGACACCTACCGCAACGCACTGAACGCACGCCAGTCGACCGGCGACTGGGAAGCGACGCTTCTTCGCGTCAACAACACGACGTTTGGTGACCCGATCAGAGCCGACGAGTCGACGGGTGATTGGGTCATTCAATTCTCGGAGATCACGAACTCCAGCGGACAGTTTGGAAGCGGTGTGGCCCCGTTCGAGTCAACCGGTAACTGGACGATTCGGAATACGACAATTAGCGACCACGCTTCCCACGGTGTCGATGCTCTCGAGGCTTCCGGCGATTGGGAAATTCGCGGTAGCGTAATCGCCAACAACAGCGGTGACGGCGTCAAAGCGGGGACTACTCGTACGGGCGCCGCTGCGACCGGCTCGTGGACAATCTCTAAGACGCTCATCCTCGCAAACGGCGACGCCGGCGTCGACGCCGAGTACGTTGAGGGTATGTGGTCGGTGCGTGAATCGACCCTCGCACAGAACGGTGTTGGCATCGACGCAACGAACGCATCGAAGCGCGGCAACGCCACCTACAACTACTGGGGCGCAACTGATGGCCCCAGTGGTGACTTCAATGGCTCCGGCGATGCAGCCACCGGCAACTTGAGCGTCATGCCGTACTACACCGATAGCGCCCGGACAACGCTGTCAGACGCTCAGAGCAACACTTCCGAATCCGTCACGGTCGTCACCACCGGATCGACTGGCCGGCCAGGCGGAATGGTCATGCTACGGGCCGAAGCCACGAACACGGGCGATGAACCAATCAATCTGAATCATACGGTCAACGTCCCGGTCAAAGATGTCACAACAATTGAGGCGTACGAAGGCTCATGGACGAACGTAACCTTCTCGAACGAATCGATGCTCAGCTGGCAGGTCGACTCGCTCGGCGCCGGTGAGACGGCGACGGCAGAGATCGAGCTGTCGGTCTCGGAAGATAGTCGCCCTACACAGTACACGTTACCGGCAGGCACGTACGTCAACGGCGAGTTAACGGACGAACACCGGTACATCATGACAATCACTGACACGTCTAACATGACGATGACTGTCGGCAATGCCACGGCTGAGCCAGGTGACCAAGTTGTTGTCCCGGTCGCGACGTCACCGGTCACTGGCGGCGTCTACTACGCGGGGAACGTCTCGTACAACCCCTCGGTGCTGTCGGTCGCGAATGTTAGCATGAACGGTGTTGAGGAAGAGGTGTTCGTCTCCACAGAACGTGACGCACAGAACGGAACGGTCGGGTTCAGCGTCGAAAGCAGCGACTACATCGAGGATCCCGTGGTGAACGTGACGTTCGACGTCATCAGTGACGGAGCGAACACCAGCCCAGTAAACGTGAGCGACCGCGCGGTGTTCACGATTGCCGAGAACTACGAAGACTACCCAGTTTCGAACGGAACGGTGAGCATCGTGGGAGACGGGGACAGCGACAATGGAACTGACTCGCCGTCGACAACTGAAAACGTGAGCCTGTACGTCGAGACACCATCTGATCCGGTGCGCGTCGGCGACACCGCCCTCGTCGAACTCGTCGCTGGCGGCGTCAACGACTCGGTCGGTGCGTACGAAGCAACGGTGTCCGTGCCGACAGACGCCGGTGTGGAGGTCAAAAACGTTACCGTCGTCGGCTCGCCGTCCGGGTCAGAGGTGACGCTCACCGACAACAACACAACGGCCAACATCGCCGCCTACGGCATGGAGACTGCTGACGGACCATCGCCTGATCTCGCAGAGATCACACTTACGGTGACTGACAACGGCTCGACGACTGACGAAACGACTGTCCCAATCCGCGTTCAGGATGTCGCAGTTTCAGACAGTCTGGGGAACGACCTCACTGTTGACTTTGTGCAGAACGGCACGCTCCGAACGACGGCGCTGCCGCCCGTTGGCGACCTTCAGGAACCACCGACTGACGTTGACGGTGACGGCCTATACGAGGATGTCAACGGCGATGGAAACGTGACGGTGTCCGACGTTCAAGCACTGTTCGCCAACCGTGACCATTCGACGGTTGAGAACAACCGTGCGAAGTTCGACTACAGTGGCAACGGCGTGTTCAACATCGTCGACATCCAACATCTGTTTCTGAAGACGACGGCCTAGCGGAAGAAGCGGGCGTCTTCGGTGCTATTTTTGGTATTTTGACGGGAATACCCGTAGTGTGGAAACGGATGGGTAGAAAGGAACCTTAGCGCTTAGACGAGGCTCTGGCCCTCAAACGCTGCGTCGACATCAATTTCCATCAGGTCAAGGAGCGTTGGCGTAATATCGTAGAGGTCGACACCATCGCCAATAGATGCGTCTTCGTCGTCAATGATGAGTGTCGCATTGTCGAACGAGTGCATCCCATTGCGTGGTCCAGTGCCGAACACGTTGTCATGGCCCTTGAATCCAGATTTCAGGTCGAATCCGTGAGTCGGGATGACGACGAGGTCGGGCGCCAGGTGGTCTTGGGCCCCGTGGAATGCTTCTTCTTTGGTGACGACACGGTCGGCGACCTTGTTTCCATTCGGCCCTTCGAGTGCTTCGAGTTCCGATTTGAGTTCGTCGCGGACCTGTTCGTACTCGTCTTCGGGGACGGACCCGCGTGGGTCGCGGCCTTCGAGATTGATGAAGAAGCGACCGGGAATGAGCGAGTAGGCTTTCGACTCCGAGGCAATGTCGCCAAGTGAGTCGTGGTCGTCATCTTGGTAGGAGAGCCACCCGTTCTGTTCGAGCCAGGTGTTGCAGTGGACCTCGTAGTCGAGCGACGTGAAGCCGTGGTCAGAGGCGACGACGAGTGTCACGTCCTCGGGAAGGGAGTCGTGGAGGTCGCCGATGTATTCGTCGACGGTTCGGTAGAACTCGAGGAACTCTTCGCTGTACGTTCCGTCTTCAGCGTAATCTTTGAAGAGGAAGTGATTGACCCGGTCGGTCGTCATGAACACGCCAAAGAAGAGATCCCAATCATCCTGCTCAATGTAGCGCTTGAACGCCTCATAGCGTCGCTTGAGTGTCTGGTGGGCGTTCTCGATGAAGGCAGACTTGTCGTCTTGATGTCCAAGTTTGGCGTCGGCGTCGATTCGGTAGTTGTTATCGTCGAGGTCGTCGGCAAACGACTGTGGGTGGGCGGCCTTCTGGACGCCCGGCGAGAGGAACCCAGAAACCATGCGCTGGACGTCGCGCTGTGGGGGGAACGTTACGGGGACGTTCATCACCGTTGCGTTGCGACCGGCGTCAGTCACGCGGTCCCAAACACGCGTTGCTTCGACGTGGCTTCCCATCGGGACGTACGTGTCGTAGCTCCCCGGCTCGCGGTCTTGGAAACCAAAGACGCCCGTTTCACCGGGGTTGAAACCAGTCGTGAGTGCGGGCCAACAGGCACTCGATTCTGGGGGAACGATCGAGTCGATTGGTGCGCTTGCACCCTCTTCGGCGATTTTTGTGAGGTTCTCGAAGACATCCGGGTTGTCCTCAATGAGTGAATACGGTACGCCGTCGATACCGAGGAAGGCAACACGTGGGTCGTCACTCCCTCCGGTCAGGCGGTCGAACAGTCCCATGTCATCACAGTAACCTAACTTCATCAAGGAACTTTCGTTCGTCCTTTACAGGTGGTGCAAACCGAGTCCGTCTGGGAGCTCCGTGAGAAAATGATAACAGACCGAAATAGTGCGTCAATCCAGTTCGTTTAAGAAGTCACCTCGACGAACAGCTGCTGGATATCAACAATATTGACCTCACTATTGTCTGTGAAATCGAATTTATCCACGTTGGTTTGAACCGTGTCGCTGTTGCGGTTCGCGAACATCGCTTGCACGTCCGAGATGGTAACGTTACCATCCCCGTTGATGTCTTCGAACGTCCCATCGCCATCAACGTCAGCTGGCGGCGCCGTCGAATTCCCAAGCGGACTCAGCGTCGTCGCAGTGAGTGTGGTTCCCGTCTCCGAGACGACGGTGTAATCGTCACCTGAAGCAGACCCAAGCACGGATTCCGAGACGACGACCTCAGTCGACCCTGACGTATCGAGCGTGACGTTCACCTGTGCAAGGACGACATCTCCGCTTGAGTCCGGAGTGCGGTTCAAGCCAAACGCGTCGATCGAGATTGACGTGTTCGTCGTATTCCGAACAACATCAGAGCTGTTGGGTGAACCGAGTATGGTGACTTCATCGATTGTCCCCACTGATTCATTTGCGAGGCTGAGCGTCGTCGAGAACGCCCCAACCCCCTCGGAAACGTTCGAGGCAACAATATCGACTGTCGTCGTCTCACCGGCCTCAATTGACGACGAAGAAGCGACTGCATGGACACTTGAGTTGGTCAGAGTCGTTTCTTGAGTATCGTTTGCACCCAATTGAATCTCGAGGTTACGGTCGGAATCGAGAGTGAGTGTCTTCGTTGTCTCCTCACCGTCAAGCGATGTCGAGTTCGGCGGTCCGTCAACCGTGATCTGAAGATCTCCAACGAGGTCAACGCCTTTCTTGCCTGTTGCATCGAGAACCATCGTCCCATTTGCGAGCGTGCTTCCAGAGACGAATCCGACCGAACCTCCGTTCCGGTGATCAATCGTGACCCGTGCATTTTCTACGGGGTTGCTGTTCGAATCGACCACAGAGATATTGAGACGGTGCGCACTGGGGAGCGAGACCGATCCAACGTCCGCAGGTGCAGTCCCAACGTTGAGTTGGGTGACTGCATAGACATCTGGGACGCTGTCGGCTGGGAAGCTCGTCCCAGCTTCACTGTATCGCTCTTGTCTGAACTTCACGTTGTACGTGCCGTTCACCGCAACAGTTGTTGAGAAGTTCCCGGTGGCATTCGTCCGACCAAAGCCACCCCCTGCGGTACCGTTGGTATCACCCAACACAACCGCTGTTCGATTGACTGCAGCATCGCCGCTTGGCCGGGTAATAGCACCAGAAACGCTCGTTTTATTCTTCAGTTGGAGTGTGATATTCGTGTCGTTGCTGACCGAAAGACGCGTTCCAACGAAGGTGTCGTTCGGGCCATACACCTGCACCTGAACATTCCCACCGTACTCGTTCGGGATGGCTTCTGGGCCAGCAACTTCGACACCTGGCGTTTGGCCGAAGACGAATTCCCCGGTTGGCGTCGTTGTTCCACTAATAGACTCGTAGACTCGGTTGTCTCCATAGGCAATGACGACGGTGGCGCTGTCAACGGGATCATTCTGCTGGTCGACGACAGTCACGTTGAGTCGGCTTGCCGTTGGGAGTGTGTCACTACCTAGATGCTGTGGTTCGGTGAAGTACACGCGATGCAGCGGGTAGATATCCGGGACGTTATCAACCGGACTGCTTTGCTGGACGAACGACACCTGGTAGGTGCCTGTAGCGCCAGTCAGATTGTACTCACCGTCACTACCCGGTGTTGATTCATCAGTATCTGATGCGCCAAGGCGACCGTGCAGTTCAACATGGCCGCTTGGAATTGAGCCATCCGCGGCCTTGACTGAGCCAGTTAGGTTCAACGGAGAGGCCGATTCCGAAGAGTCATTGACTGTCTCCCCCGTAACTTTGGCGAGCCAGAATTTGGTCTCGGCTCGTGATGGTCCTTTTTCGCCACCGAGGATGTACTGCCACTCACCGACTCGCACTGCGGACCCAATAGTCGCGTTCTCTGGCACTGGGTAGTTACGAACCTCCAGTTGGTCACCAGCAGAGCTGAGCTTGAGCATCTGCTTTCCGTGAGTAAGCACTGAAATATTCCCTTGCTCAGTCTCTGCTGCAGTGATCGGTTTGGTTGGGTCGTAGGTCCGGTCCCAGTGGATGGTGTTATTTTCGCTAATGCGAACCAGTCGGAGCGAATTTTGTTGATGGTCGGTTCCGCTCACGAGGATATCACCATCCGATAGCGTTGTCACACTCTCGATTGAGGTATTATTGAATTTCCTCGTCCACTGATGCGTGCCATCGTCTGTGAGTGCGTAGAGATACGCGTTTTGCGTCGCCTGACCCGTAACACCGAAGACGACGCCATCAGAAATTTCGGTCCCCTCGTAACTCAGGTAGTCGTTCGCACCGTCCGTCACGGAGACAGTCTGATTCCATTGTTCGACACCGCTGGCGTTTGTCCGAACGAATATCGACTGCCGATCATCACTGCAGCACGTGTTACTCACAGCGGTTAGATCACCATTCGTTGATTCAACGACCGAACGGAACGTGAACCCACTAATGTCGTCTGCACGTGTCCATACGACGCTACCGGTGTTATCCAGCTTCAAGAATGCATCAATCCCACCAGTAACAAATCCACCATCTTGTGTTTGAATGAGCGTTTTTCCATCATCGACCTGTCCAACGTCCACAGTTGAGATCCACTGTTTTGTTCCATCAGCGGCTGCCTTGACGACGGTTACGTTTACTTCTGAGCTGAAATTGCTCGTATTCGCATCAGTGAAGCCTGTAATTGCGACTCCACCATCGTCTGTGCGAATGACCTCTCCAAATTTTCCAGAGCCTGTTTGGTTGGTTTCGTATGTCTTCGACCAGTTGAGAGTACCATTCTGGGACGTGGTTTGAGTACCCACATTAGAACTCACTCCTCTCACTTCGATCTGTTCAGCTGGATCCCCATCTTGAACCACTGGTAATGTCGATGTAGGACCGTCCTGTTGAGTGAACGTCGCTTCTGTGGTGATGTTTTCGGATGATTGTATGCTCGTTTCAGGTGTGTCAGCGACTACGGGAGTTGAAAGAGTCGCGAGTAGCATCAACACCGAAAGCACGATTGCGCGGATCTTCATGACGACTGCACTCCTTCATTCCATTTTGCTGGAATCTCTCCAATCGAGTACTGTTGGCGCATTTACAAATAAACTGACACATGGCCAATTAAAACTTTCTAGCACTTCATTGATCGCCGTGCTGGGCGATGTGTCGAACACTAAGTGTTGATCGAGGCGCAGTCGAAATGGGGCACTGTCTGTTTGATTAGCTCCCGGTATCTCCATCAGTGGATCTCACCCACGCACTCTGCCAGCTATTTAACAATAGTCTCGACCAGAGAGAACGCTAAGGTCTCAGTTGGAGACCTCAACGAACAACTGCTGGACGTCGACGATGTTCACTTGTCCATTGCCAGTGTAGTCGAACTTGCCGACGTTGTCTTCGAACACCGGGCTGTCGCGGTTTGCGAACATCGCTTGGACGTCGGAGATACTCACGTTTCCGTCACCGTTGATATCCTTAAACTGACCATCACCATCCAGATCCGCCGGCGGGTCATCGAATCCGCTGATAGGGCGGAGGTCAGACGCCGTTATCGACGTATTGGTCTCAGTGCCGACGATGTAGTCTTGTGCGGCT
>NZ_LOPV01000467.1 GCF_001469865.1 Haloferax profundi | reverse complement strand
TCGGCTAATGTCGATGCGCTGATGTTGACTGTTGTATTAGTCGAGGTCGTCTCGTCCGTAGGGGAGTCGACAGTAACTCGGTGAGGTGAGGCATCCCCAAGAGAGACGTTGTACACGCCCGCTTCAGCGAGTGTGTAGTTAACCGAGAGTCGCGTGGTCTCATTAGCAGCGAGCGAGACGTTTTGTGTGGTGACTACTGTGTCGTTCACTCGGAGTGGCACACTGATAGCCCGTGCATCTCCGGTGTTCGTCACGGTGACCGATGCGGTAATGTTCAGTGGAGCAGCACCAGAATCCGGCGTGACAGACACGTTCTGATAGGACACTGTTTCGTTCGCCACGGATTCGAGGACGTACGTCTTATTCACCGGACTCGTGACGGTGAACTGGTCGGTGATCGCTGGGCTCTGGTTAACGGCTGCAGTTGGTGTATGCACAGTCACGTTGACAGTGCCTGTGACTTCGATACCTGATGCCCCGGTTCCACGTGGATGATATCTGCCTTGCTGATCAGTGAAATCGGTCAACTCAGTATCAGCGCCTCCTGCACGATGTTCGACTTTTACTCTTGCGTTCGGGACTGGGTTACCGGTAGTGTCGACGACGGTAACGTTGACGTTATGCGCCGTAGGCAGTGTCTCGTTTAGCGTGACCTGTGTCGAATTGAAGTCACTTAGCGTGTACATATCCGGCGACCCATCTTTCGGGAAGTAGTCTCCAGAGCTGTTGTTGAACTGGTAGTATTCAACGTCCCACTGACCACCAAGAGGCACATTGGCACGGACTGTGCCGTTAGCAAACGTATCGAAGGTGTAGAATTTGGACGTCGTCAGCCGCTTTTCGTACTCATCAGCGTCCACGAAAATCGTATCACCGTTGACAGGATCGCCGTCAGCTTCACGAACTGTGCCCGAGACTGTTGGAGTCGAACTGAAGCCAACGGTCGTCTCGCGGTCTTGGGTTATATTTGTGATATGTCTGAAGTACTGATACGGTGCGACGTCATATTGGCTCCCCTCAGGCACACGAACGTCGAATCTGGTAGTCCCTTCTACCTCGATACCTGTGTTCTGATCTTCATACCCACTGGGGAACGCCCCTGTTGACGTCGTCTTACCATACTGGTAAATGTATGTCCCAGTCAGTCCATCATCGATAAACCAAGCGTCTGCACCCTCAATTGGTGCTCCAGACTCATCTTCAACGGTGACATCCCATACATTGCCATCAGGAATCGTGACCGTCCCGATGTCTGTCCGCCCGGCCGTCGCGGTGAACTCAGCAATTGTGTGAATGTCTACTGTTCCATCACGCTTTCCGAAGTAAACCGAGGAGTCGTTGCCGGCGTACTGGTAGTATCCCAAGATGTACTCGGTTCCCGGATCGACCGACATCGAAAACGTGCCATCACTGTTCGTATCGACGCGGTAGTCAGTGCTCGCGCCAGCGAGGATTAGGTCACCAGCAAGTGGGGCTCCATCCTCGGTTTCGACCCGCCCAGTGAGCAGTGCATCAGTTGCGTTGATGGAATCCTGGCCGAGTAAGTACGATTCCCTGAAGCGGACCGTTTCCGTCTCACTCAGTGGTACTTCGACACGAACGTCGACAGAGTCGCCGTCAAACTGTGAGAAATTGACTGTCGTTTCGTATGTTCTATCTCCAGTCGGCGCGAGCTGTGTTTCGAGCCGACTCGAATTGCCATCGACGGTTACGTTGAGACTGTCGTAGGCAGGCAAGTTACCACCATCAAACGTGACTGTCCCTTCACCTGCCGTCGAGTTGACTGTAACACTGGTCCCGACGTAGTTGATGAGAGTGGTGACCGACTGCTGGGCAACCGTCTGGCCGGACGTCACGTTCACTAGCTCGATCGTAAAGTTCGTCACTCCCGACTCTGACTCGATCGTGCCGTTCGTGACACGCATTGGGAGGTGCTGGTACCCTGCGTGTAAGGTCGGCGTGTCCGCAGGAGTTCCGTCTGTATCATGCAACTCTAGGTTAATCGTTCCAGCACCCACGGTGGTATTGTTCTCGACGACGAGTGTCGCCTGCGTGCCCGTGTCTGGGTTGGTGACGACGAACTCGTAGTTTTGGCCACCATTAACTGGGATTCCAACGGTTGAATCGAACGAGGGGTACCAGGTGTACTCGGTGT
>NZ_LOPV01000466.1 GCF_001469865.1 Haloferax profundi | reverse complement strand
ATACGAGCCCGTTGCCTCCTCGAACGCGATGGCGTCATCGACGTCGCCATTGACGGTGATGTGCCCGCTGGTAACAGAGTGAGCAATTGGCTCTCCACTATTGTTTGTTATCGTGCTCGACTCGAGAATGATGTCTGACGCTCCTGGTGCATCGCCCTCGATGGTAACGGTCGCAAGCGTTACGTTCGTCGCGCCTGGATCGATCGCGTTGTTTGAATCGACCGCAGTCAACTGGTAGTGCTCGCCATCGTCAGTGTACTCATACGAGATACTCGACGTCCCGAACTGATCACCCGAGTCAACGTGGCTGATGTCTACCGTCGTGTCTGCTGTAGAACGAACGGTTATATTGAATTCAGAGACGCCCGCAGGTGCGCTCGAAAGGACGATATCGACGGTCGTTTCGTTTCCCAGCGTAACCGACGAATTTTCAATTGTTACAGTTGGGTCAGTGGTCGATACTGCTGTCGCTACTCCCGGAACACCGACTCCAACGGTGGAGACTACGAGTAACGTCGAAAATATCAGTGCCCAGATTTGTGTGTCCGTGTGGTTTGAACTTCCTTTCATTGTGTATCGATTGTGAGCTGATAGCTACCCACTCTGATAACCGATCTGTCACTACTCGTCGGTTCTATGTTAATTACCTTTCTGTTGGCTGTCGATTCGAATCAACTCGGTTGCGTTCAAAATACGAAGTGGGAATCAACTAGACAAGGCCTGAGAAGACCCACAGTTCTCACATCGGTGAATCCGTGGAGTCACGTCGTTAGGACGACGTCACGTTCACGAAGAGTCGCTGGACGTCAACGATATTGACGTTGTTATTGCCAGTGAAGTCGAATTTGTTAACGCTATCTTGCACCGTTGCGTTGTTTCGGTTCGCAAACAGTGCTTGGACGTCGGAGATGGTTGCAACGCCATCACCGTTGACGTCTTCGTGAAGTCCATCGCCATCTAGATCTGCTGAGTGATTTACTCCGGTTTTTCCAGTGGCTGCAGTCTCCACCAAGAACACTTGTTTCGCAATGGTTGTAAGGCCATCATCATCAACCACAGTGAGCGTCAGCGTATATTCCCCAGTGGATTCTGGCACCCACGAGTACGACGTCTGATTTGTCTCGACTGTCTCGCCGTCAATCGCCCACCGAAGTGAGGAGATAGTCCCATCGCCGTCCGACGTCGTCGCGGTAGCTTCGAGTGTCTCGTTCACGGAGACAGTGGTTTGATCCAGCGAAACCGATGCAGTTGGAGCTCTGAGCGTTGTGTTCAGCTCAACAACGTCCACGACGACTGTATCTCCCGGAACCGCATCAGCGTCCACATCTGCGGCAAACTCAAGGGATTCACCTGGAGTAACACCGGGAAGTGATAACTCAACTAGAGAGAACGCTGGACGCGTCGTTCGATTCGACGAACCGATGGAGATATTCCGTTGAGCAATTGGTGTCGAACTATCGGCAGCCGTCACAGTGAGTGTCCCGTTTCCAGCACTGAGGCCTTCATTACTGATGACCACGGCTGCAGTCAGGGTTCCATTTGACCGATAGTAGTTGACTTGTCCTTCTCGGAGCCCGACATCTGGTTGGAACACCCGTCGTGAGATACGGTTATCTGCCTCATCGCTTTCAGGGACCGTCCGGTTCGCATTGACGGTGAGCGCCAATGGACGACCTGTCACGAGTGAGTCGGAAGGAA
>NZ_LOPV01000465.1 GCF_001469865.1 Haloferax profundi | reverse complement strand
CGATTTCCTCGTTAGCACCGGGATCAAGTGCGGGAACAGCGGTCGTGAACGTGGCGTTCGGTCCATTCGTAATCGTCGCGGTTGTCGCAGGCGCACGGATTTGCGATGGATTGTTCACAGTTGCACTGACGATAAGCGAGTCGTTCCACCGAACCGCCTCTAGGTGTTTGACGGCAAGGTTTGGCTTTGCTAGCGTGAGTGTTCGGTGATTGTTTTCTTCGCTGAATTCGTCGAGTGTCTCGTCTGGGTCGACAGTAATCGTCAGCGTCCCATTCGTGTCAACGGTTCCGTTGAGTTGTGCTGTCGCCGTTTCGTTCGGAGCGAGTGTTGGGACAGCTGCTGAATCTAACTCAGTAGAGCCAGCAGTCAGGACAACCTCCGAGGGATCGCTTGTAAGATCGCCGTGGTTCCTCACGGTAACGTTGGTTGTGACGTTAGCCCCGACTGTTGCGTTCGACGGTGGTGTCGTAACTGTGACGCCGAGATCGGGACGGAACTGTTGGCGGAATACGTACAAGTCGTGGGCTTGCTCGCTTCCGAGATCTTTGCCAGCGAAGACTGAGACGAAGCCAGTATCGGTCGCAACGGAATCTCCCTGCCAGAACGTGAGATTCTGTGCAGACCCATCAGCGTAGGTTCGGGACTGGAGCCACGAGTCATTGACCCGTGCAGTATAGAACACACGCGCAACGCTGCTTCCGGCAGTGTGCGCACGGTAACTTACGAGCAGGCGATCATCCCGTTCGGTGAGCTCTATCGACTGTGG
>NZ_LOPV01000464.1 GCF_001469865.1 Haloferax profundi | reverse complement strand
ATTCGCTGAAAGTGGCACGGTCGACACAACTGACCCATTGTCCAGATGCAGCGGCGTGGCTGCTGCACCATCAATCCAGGCAACCGTTCCGTTGGTCGAGTCGAGTGCGGCCATATGCGATACCGCCGCCGAACGCGTTGTTCGAACTGCGCCGGTCGTCTCGATTTCTCGTGTCTCTATGACACCGTCTGTCGCAGTGGTGTTCATCTTGAGCACGGCGAGTGTGAACGTCTCATTGGTAGCCGACACCACTGGTGTGCGAGCCGTCTCGATCGTATGGACATCACCCAGCTGACCGTCATAGGTCACATACTGCACCCGTCGGTCCTCCCAGGTGCTGATGTTGCCATCGACATCCTGCTCCCATGCAATGAGGGTGGTGCCATTGGTATGCGCAACAGTTGGCTGGAAGTCCAACACGTCGTTGTTCGTAATCGTTGTTGGTTCCGACCATCCAGTCTGTGACGTATTGTGCGTCGCGATTCTAACCTCTCCGTGAGCGAAGAGGTCACTTGGTCCACTCACGATGCTTTCGTTGAACGTTTTCGTGAACGAAGTGAACGCAGTCAGCGCTGATGTCTCGTTCCCAGCCACGACTGGGTTGTAGTCTGCGTAGCGGTCGTTGGTGATCTG
>NZ_LOPV01000463.1 GCF_001469865.1 Haloferax profundi | reverse complement strand
TGTGTCGTACTCACATAGATATCACGGCCGTTGAGCACGCTCTTTTCGGAGTCTTGCCGACTCCAGACGACTGAGTGCTCGTTTCCACGTGCCGTTATCGAGGGTGCATCATCAGGGACAGTATCGTCAGTGAGTCCCTGGCTTTCGGTCACACGAGTATCCTGGACGAGACCCTCGTCTGTATTGGAGGCGCTGCCGAGTTTACTCCCAGTCGTTGGTTTCGGTGGCCGCTCGCCAGTCTTCGACCGGAGTGTCCAGTCGGTCGCCCCTTGATCG
>NZ_LOPV01000462.1 GCF_001469865.1 Haloferax profundi | reverse complement strand
GGTCTGAAAGCGTCACGTCACCACCGACATCGCTGAACTGGTAGGTAAACCGGTCAGATCCACGCGGATACGACACACCTGCAGTGTATCCATAGAGAAGCGCACGGGCGTACAGCTGTCCGTAGACAGTCCCATTGACTGTCGACAGATCCGAGATCGGCATCTCCGTGTCAATGCCTTCTTCGAGCCCGAGAACGAGCTCGGTCCCAGAGTATTTCTTCCCGACTTCTTGGCGTGCCTCGAGTCGTGGCGAGACGACACCATCACGGAACTCGAATGCAACACCCGATGTGTTGTTGTCGACTTCGTCGAAATTCGACGTCGTAGTGAGTTCCACCTCGAAGATGGGATAGAGATTGACCACGTTCGGTGGGACTGGGCCAACCGGTGGATTGGGGATACCTCGTGGTGGGACCTGAGCCGCTGCAGTTGCTCGAGCATGGAGTCGTCCGTCAGTCAGGTCGCCCTTGCGCAAATCAGCGTAGGCCGAACCACGAACCTCACCCGAGACGACAATAACGGACACCGAGTACTTCGTTTCACCTCCAACAGTCGCTCGAGCATCACTCGTGGCCAGATCGACTGTCAGCACCATATACAGTGTCACCTCAGACTGTTGTTCCTCGCCAACCGCAGGCATCGTCACGTCCTCGAAGGGGAACCCATCGGTAATCTCTGTGGGCTCAGAGCTGTTGTCGCCTCCTGGTGTAAACTCTCGGCGATAGGTCGCAATTCCACGCTCGGTGTAGATATTCTGGAGTTCGAATGCTTCGGCCCACTCCGGGGTTTCGACGATAACGAGCTCTGTTGCCTGTTGGTCGACGGTCCCATCAGTACTGACGGCGGTGGCTGTG
>NZ_LOPV01000461.1 GCF_001469865.1 Haloferax profundi | reverse complement strand
ACCGCGGCCGACAAGAGGAGGTAGTACTGTCCGGGTACCATCTACCGGTCACCCTCCTCGTCGTCGAACAACGTCCGTTTGAGTTCGCGACCGCCGTCGGTCAGGATGGTGCGCATCTGGCCGCCTTCACCCTCGCGGCGAGCGAGGAGGACGGCACCGACGAGCGCGGCGACGAGCACGAGGTCGATGATCTCGAACGCGATGAGCATGCTCTCGCCTGTGACGTCACCGAAGCCGAGGTTGAACATCGTATAGCCGATGCTCGCGGTCAGATTAGCGCCCTCTGCGAATCCCTGTGGGTTCGGGAACGACGCACCGAGGAACACGACTGCCATCACGACGAACAGTGCGACGGCAGCGAGTCCCGGTACGAGGTGCGAACCGAGCTTCAACTGCGGTTTCGTGGTCATGTGCTACTCACCTCCGGATTGATACGCGTCAGCATCACGGCGAACGTGATGAGAATCAGCACCCCGCCGACGTAGACGAGGATTTGCATGGCGGCGAGGAACTCCGCCTGCAACATCACGTAGTGCACCGCGACGCTCAAGAGCGCGCCCCCGAGCAGGAGTGCGGAATGCCAGATGTCCCGCACGAGGACGACGCCCAGGCTGCAGCCCACGGTGATGAGGGCGAACAGCGCGAACGCGATGGTTTCATAAACCATTGTGTGTGTCTCCTTGAGATATCCCTTTGAACATTTCGAGAACGTCCTCAGCGCCCCGTAGCGGACGCGGGTTGACGGTACTCGAACGATTCACTCGCGGTCATGTTACTGATAGTCGACCTCTCCTTCGCCTTCGCCGATCCACGCGTTGCGGTCGGGGTTGCGAGAGTTGAGCGGGTCGATATCCTTGTACCACGGGACGTTCTTGAGCTGTTCTTTGTTGTAGACGAAGTCGTTCTTGGTGTCAGCAGTGAACTCGAAGTTCTGCGTGAGCAGAATCGCGTCGACGGGGCAGACTTCCTCACACAGTCGGCAGTAGATACACTGGCCGATGTGCAGGTTGTACTGCTCGCCGTTGCGCTGGTCGTCCTGAACGATCTGAATCGTGTCGTTTGGACAGACGTTCTCACACTGACGGCACCAGATACAGCGCTCTTGGCTGAACTTGTGGACACCACGGAAGCGCGGACTGACTTCGGGCGCTTCTTCGGGGTACTCGACCGTGAACGTCTGGCCGTCGAGTGCGTGCTTCAACGTCACTGCCATGCCCTTGAGGATTCCAATCATGCAATCACCCCCACGATGATGGCCGTGAGAACCAGGTTGGCGAAGGACAAGACGAGCATGCCTTTCCAACCGATTTCGAGGAACTGGTCGACGCGAAGGCGCGGCACTGCGGAACGCGCCCACTGGGTGAACAGGAAGAACGCCCAGATTTTGATGATGAACCAGACGAACCCGGGCAGGACTGGACCTGCTGGGCCGCCGAGGAACAGCGTCGCCGCGATAGCGCCACCGAGGAAGATGTGGATGAACTCACCCAGGTAGATGAGGACGAAGTAGATAGAGGAGTACTCCGTCTGGTATCCGGCGACAATCTCGGTCGGCGCTTCGGGGATGTCGAACGGGTTGCGGCCAATCTCTGCGAGGTTCGCGATGATGAACAGTGCGAACGCGAACGGGTTGACGAACGCGAACCACGTCGGAATCGCCACGCCGGCGATAGAGACGAGTGGTTCCGCCTGCACGGCGACGATTTCGCTCATCCGAAGCGACCCGGCGAAGATGACGACGGACGCTGCCGTGATGACGAGCGGAATCTCGTAGGCGATGTTCGCTGCGACGGCGCGGAGTGCACCGATGAGCGAGAACTTGTTGTTCGACGCGTAGCCAGTCATCACGATACCGAGCGACGCAATCGACGCCGCCGCGAAGGCGAACGCGAGGCCAGTCTCGGGGTCGGCGAGTTGGATGCCGTTACCCATCGGGATGACGGCGAAACCGAGCAGCGCAGAGAAGGGAATGATCATCGGCGCGATGTCCCACGCGGGACGGTCGACGCCTTCGGGAACGATGAGTTCCTTCGACATCAGACGGACGGCGTCCGGGATGATGACGAGCAACCCGAACGGCCCGATACGGTTGACCGCGATACGGTCACCGAACGCAGCCGTAATCTTCCGCTTCGCCCACGGGCCGGCGATTGCCGTGGTGATGAGCATGATGTTGGCGATGATGAACGCGCCGACGAGCCCACCGACGACGTCGCCGAGGACGCCTTCGAGGCCGAGGAGGCCGCTGATGGTGTCCGGAAGGGTTACTTGCAGACTCATCAACGGTCCACCTCGCCGAGAACGATGTCGAGGCTCCCGAGCGATGCGATCATGTCCGGAATGTACTCACCTTCGGACATCTCGGGGAGCGTCTGTAGGTTCGAGAAGCACGGACTGCGAATCTTGAAGCGCGCTGGCTTGTCGGTGCCGTCGGCGCGCATGTAGATGCCGAGTTCACCCTTCGCACCTTCGACGGCGCGGTAGATTTCGGTGTCCTCGTCCGGCTTGAGGGTACGCGGAACGTTCGCCTGAATGTTCCGTTCGTCCTCTGGCCAGTCTTCGAGCAGGTCGACACACTGCTGGATAATCTTGGCCGACTCCTCGACTTCGCGCATACGCACGAGCAGGCGCGAGAAGTTGTCGCATCCATCTTCGACGACGACGTCCCAGTCGAGTTCGTCGTAGTATCCGTAGGAGTCGTCGCGGCGAAGGTCGTAGTCGATGCCAGACCCACGAGCGACCGGTCCGGTCGCACCGTAGGACTTGGCGACTTCCGGCGGCAGGACGCCAGTCCCGACCGTACGCGCCTGGAGAATCTCGTTCGAGGTGATCATGTCGTGGTACTCCTCGAGTGCCTCCGGCAGGTCGTCGATGAAGTCACGAATCTTCTCGAAGAACTCCTCGCGCGGTTCGGGGAGGTCCCAGACGACGCCACCGAGACGGAAGTAGTTGAACATCATCCGCTGCCCGGTGAGGTCTTCGAGGATGTTCTGGACGATTTCACGGTCCCGCATGGCGTACATGAAGATGGCCGTGAAGTCGCCGTAGACGTCGAGCGCGAACGTGCCGAGTGCGATCATGTGCGACGCGATGCGGCACAGTTCGGCACCCATCGTCCGGATGATCTGCGCGTACTCCGGCACCTCGATGTCCGCGAGGTCCTCCGCGGCGCGGGCGTAGGCCCACTCGTTCAGGAGGCCCGCCGAGATGTAGTCCCAGCGGTCGGGGTACGGCATAATCTGGTGGCGGTAGGTTCCCTGCTGGCAGATTTGCTCTTCGCAGCGGTGCAGGTAGCCGATGTCGGGTTCCAGGTCGA
>NZ_LOPV01000460.1 GCF_001469865.1 Haloferax profundi | reverse complement strand
TGTTGGCTCACCACGGAGATGTGGGGTCACAGAGACAATGCCGTAGGTCGCATTTTCGAGTGGTGAGACGGAAATGTTCGAAGTCGTCGTGTACAACCGCCCCGTATCGGTCACAACACGATGGGTAACGGTGTACTCTCCACTCGTAGTGTAGGTGTGTCCCACAAGGCCTCCTGATGCAGTTGCTCCATCGCCGAACTCCCATTCAGAGCGAGCAATTGTGCCATCGATTTTTCCAACGACATTGCTCTGGAACATCACCGTCCTGTTCGTCACAGGATGGTGAGGACTCGATGCGAACTCGAGGTCTCCCCCAGACTGGGAGTAGTCCGATGCTGCAATCATCGGTGGTGTGCGAAGTGGGTCGGCACAATTGACCGGGCCTTCGCACTGGGTTGGAAGTGGACCGTCTGACTGTCCCCAGTAGTTTTGTGTTGCGTTACTAGGCGATTGTGATGTACTCTCCGCGTAAATACCTCTCCAGCTGTTATTTTGTACGATACTCCGTGAAATCTCGAATGAGTCTTGGCCGTTGTTGATATAGATACCGTACTCGTTTTGCTGAATTCGTGAGTTTGTAATCTGTGACTCACCAGCATCGTAGTCAATCTCCACGCCTCGTTCCCATCCCCTAATCGTGAA
>NZ_LOPV01000459.1 GCF_001469865.1 Haloferax profundi | reverse complement strand
AGACGCATCTGATGAAATCTCGATTCCAGTCTGGAAGTCATTTGGTGCCTCCAGAACTGCTCCCTTTGGTGCGAACAAGGTGATATTTCTCAAGAGAGATATCGGTTGATTGTAGGTTCCCGGTCGCACCGCGATGCTATCTCCATCAGCTACCGCATACAGTGCGTCTCGAATTGAACTATAGTTCCCACTGCCATCTTGGGCAACAACAACCGTTGCCGGGCGAACAGCAGGAACTGACGGCGCTTCAGATTGAGTGGACCGGAAAAATCCACAGTCGACATTGGCATAACATTGGTCTAGCGTTGGGCCAGTCGACTGGCCCCAATAGTTCCCTGTTGCATCTCCAACCGACGAGCGCCATGCATAGACTCCCTGTTCAGTGTTGTTTGCGATGGTTCCGTTCGCGGCCGTCCAATTGCCGTAACTGAACTCAACGTAGATCCCGTGAGTATTCTCCGTTATCGTATTATTTGTCGCCGTCCAGTTGCCATCGCTCCACTCGGAATAGATGCCGTTCGTATTGTCGGTGAACGTGTTGTTCGTTGCTGTCCAGTCACCATCCGACGTATCTGCTCGAATGCCAGCATAATAGTCTGTAATCGTGAACCCAGAAATCGTCGGTGAAACATCGGACTCAATGAGGAATGCACTCCCGCCGGTTTTCGACCCGTTGAGTGTCGCACCATTCGGTGCGAAGACTGTCACATCTTTCCAGAGATCGACCCGTTCACGATACGTGCCTGGCTGTACTTCGATAACATCACCAGCAGCCGATGCAGAAATCGCATCGCCAATTGATGCATACGGCTGGTCTCCGTCCGGTCCAACAACGAGTGTTGGCGGTCGAGGTTCAGGAACTGAAGGTGTTGCATTCGGAGTCGATGCAAAATATCCACAATCTACATTTCCGGTACATTGCTCAATCGTCGGACCAGAGGCGCTTCCCCAGTAATTCCCCGTTGCATTCCCGATGTACTCTGAGCCGGGTGCAGCAATTCCATGATTCCTGTTGTTCGTAATCGTGCTATTGGAAACTGTCCAGTTCCTCTCGGCACCCCCTACGTAGATCCCATGAGAGTTGTTTGTTATCGTCGTGTTTCTGACTGTCCAGTTTCCCGTCCCAAGGAACACATAGATGCCACTGGACCATCCAGTGATGGTAAAGCCCGAAATTGTGGGTGCTGCTGAACGATATATCTCGAAGCCATCGTCACTGATTCCTGAGCCATTGAGCACTGCCCCATCAGGTGCGACTATTGTGACGTCTTTTTCCAGGGTAACTGGTTCACGGTAGGTTCCGGGTTGGACGACGATTCGACCGCCATCACTAGCGTTATCTACTGCATTTTGGATTGACGTGTACTCTTCGCTCCCATCAGCAGCAACAACCAATGACGACTCTGCAGTTATCTGTGTGTCATCGCCAAAGAGTCCTTCACCAAGCATCGCAGTCGGTGGCTCGTCATTGAGGTCACCCGTGCCTGAGTCAGATGGTGCTGGTATGGTGACAGCACTCGCCGGGACCACTCCAATGAATGAGGACAATACAACGAGACCACAGACTGCGAGGATGAACACACGATTATGCTCCCCCACGGCTCACCTCCAGTTTCGTGGGACACTCTGTGTGTGGGTGATGGGTTGCTAGCCCAAAGTCTACGAGGCACGCAAATGACATATACTACGGATATGTATGTCTGGTACTCTTTAACACATCGGTTCCGGATAATCACCCGACGACATCCGAATCAGTTGCGAGCAGCAAGCGTATCTGTACAACCCCCTCACTGACTCTCGAGGCTTGGTTTTTATCGACGG
>NZ_LOPV01000458.1 GCF_001469865.1 Haloferax profundi | reverse complement strand
ACTGGCCGTGCGCGTTATATCACCTCGTTAAAGAGATGCTGGACATCGATGATGTTTACCACTCCATTCCCCGAGAAATCGAAGGCACGGGAGCTGTTTGTCGTCACAACCTTGTCTCGGTTGACAAACATGGCTTGAACGTCAACAATGTTCACTTCACCGTCTCCGTTGATGTCCTCAAACTCACCATCTCCATCTGGGTCCGTTGGGACAGAGAGCGCAGAACTCAACCGCGGCACGTGGACGTAGACAGTCCGATTGACAGTCTTTTCGACGCCGTCGTCGTCGCGTATCACCAACGTAACCGTCTGATTTCCGCGCTCGTTTGGAGTCCATGTCAGGTTCGACTGGTTCGTCGCGATGACTGCCCCATTCACCCGCCATTCGAGACTTTCGATGGTACCATCAATATCGTGAGTCTCCGCAAATAGTTTGACCGAGCGATTCCGCTCAACCGTACTCTGGTTGAGTTCGATTGTCCCTGTTGGTGGGGTCAACGTCGTGTTGTGTGCAACTGTATCGACCGCGATGTCTTCTGTGGTGTTGTTTATTTCTACAGTAACCAACACCGTCTCGTTCTCAGAAACATCTTTCAGTGGAAGTTCGGTAGACGTGTAGGCTGCAGTCTTCGTGTTCGAAGACGCATTAAGTGTCACAGTGGTCTGTCCGAACTGTTCACTACCGTTGAAATTCGAGACGGTAACAGACCCGGTAGCACTCTGAAGACCTGTGTTTGGAACGAGAACGACGGCAGTGGTCGTCCCATCCTGCTGGTAGTAATTTACTTCACCTGGTTGTAACTCAACGGTTGGACGAAGCACATTCGCAGTACGTGCGTTGTTCGTCTCATCGGATTCGGTAACCGACTCATTCGAATCGGCAGTCACCCTCGTCGCAAACGCGGACGTAAGCCTATCCTCAGAGATGCTGAAATTGACAACGGTATCCGTCTCAGGCTCGAGTGCCGAAATATGCTGACTGGTAGATACGTTTGGTCCGTTCTCCAGTCGTATTTCCATCGCTTGTGACCGAACGGCCGATGGGTTGCTCACACGTGCGGCAAACGTGATTGTACCATTTTCACGACTTGCTTCTAACTCAGTTACGGTCACATCTGGCTCAACAAAGCGGACAGTGTGCCGATTATTCTGTTCATTGAACTCCGTAATGGTCTCGTCTGAGTCAGCTAGGATAGCCAGCGACCCGCTCGCATCGACTGTTCCACGTAGCGAAAGGTTTGTGTCTTCACCAGGTGCAAGCGCTGGAACCGCAACGGAATCGACGTCACTGCTTCCGTTTCGAAGACTCATCACCGACTGCTGACTCGCTACATCTCCCTGATTGTTAACCGTCACGTTGACTGTCACCGAATCTCCGACGGAGACGTTCGTGGCATTCGATGATACACTCACGT
>NZ_LOPV01000457.1 GCF_001469865.1 Haloferax profundi | reverse complement strand
GTGTGCCTGATTACTGCGGAGGTCTTTTCCTGCGAAGACGGAGACAAACCCATCAGTTGTTGGTGCAGAATCACCTTGCCAGAAGGTGAGGTTTTGATCGGAGCCATCGGCATATTTGCGAGCCGGGAGCCACGTCCCATTAGCTCGTGCCTTGTAGAACACGCGAGCAACTGAACTGCCTGGCGTGTGCGCTCTGAAGCCGACCAAGAGCCGACCTGGACGGGACGTGAGGTCGATTGCCTGTGGTGTCGAAATATTCCTCTCAATAGGGACTGTACTGACTGAATTGTTCGACGCGATATGGAGTGAGTCGTTCGCCCCCACGTCGAGCCAGGCGACACTTCCGTTCGAGCTATCGAGCGCTGTCATCTGTGAGACCGGGTGTGTTTGTGTCTCGATGACCGACCCAGTGGGAGAAAGCCGTTGTACCGAGACAGACCCGTTCATCGGTGAGGAATCCGGTGTAAGGAATGACAGTGTAAACGTTCCGTTCGCTGCTGAGAGCGCAGGTGTTCGTGCACTATCAATCGTTTTGACATCACTGAGTGTCCCATTGTACGTTACGTACTGGACACTCTGGTCGCCCCACGTGCTGAGATTCCCATCACCGTCTTGCTGCCACGCAATCAGATACGTATCCTTGACGTGTGCGACGGTTGGCTGCGAATCAAAGTTGCTGTCGTTTGTCACAGTCTGTGGCGACGACCACCCAGAACTGTCTCTCGTCACAAATCGGATCTCACCGTGGCCATACAGATCAGATGGGCCGGAGACAGTAGACTCGTTGAATGTCTGTGAGAACGTCAGGAACGCTGCAAGTGCAGATGAGGAATTTCCGGCGAGGGCTGGTTCGTAATCGCTGTAGTTGTCGTCAGTCAGTGCACTCGGCGTATCGAACGCTCCGTTGGTGTTTGAGCTCGTGTAAATATCCCGCCCGTTCAACACGGACTTGTCGGGGTCCTGCCGACTCCAGACCGCTGTTTGAGAGGCGTTTAGTGAGGCAAGCGCAGGTGAGTCGTCGTCGACAACGTCGTCAGTAATGGTTCCCGTATCGACGATTGCATCTGCGCTAACCATGCCCGTCGACGAGATTCCGACCGAGGAATCTTTCGGTGGACTGGTCCCGGTTTTCGAGACAAGCGTCCATCCCGTTTCGGTTCGCGTATCAGTCGTCTCAGCGGTCACACGCGCTTCATTCAAGCTCACCTCGTCGAACGAGTAGGTAAAGCGGTCTTCTCCAGGTGGGTACGATAGCTGCGTCGAGAATCCATATGCCGTCGCACGGGTGTACAACTGCCCGTAGACTGTCCCATTGACATCCGAGAGATTAGACATCGGCATCTGAGTATCAATTCCCTCTTCGAACCCTAACACGAGGTCAGTCCCCTGATACTTTTTACCGATTTCTTGTTTCGCACTCAGTTGTGGTGAGACAACCCCTTCTGTGAACTCAAACGCAAGCCCAGTCTGTGGGTCATCAACCTCGTCGAACGATGCGTTTGCCTCGACTTCGAGTTCGAAGATGGGGTAGAGACTCACGACGTTAGGCGGAATCACTCCGATCGGGGGGTTTGGAATCCCCGTTGGTGGTGGAGGGTACTCCGCTACTGCGGCACCATATGCATCTATTTCGCCGCGGGTCAGATCACCCTTCTCGAGGTCAACAAACGCAGACCCATCGACGCCGCCACTCACCTCGACAACCGCGAGATTGTACTTGACTGTCCCGCCAACAGTCGCATCGGAGGATGACGTCACGAGGTCAACCGTGAGGATAACGTGAGCAGTGACGGAGCTCGATTGTTCTTCTCCAACGCCAGGCATATCGACGTCATCCCCGAATGGGAAGTCATCCGGAACGGTCGCGCTCCCAGATTTCTTGCTTTCTCCCGGGAATT
>NZ_LOPV01000456.1 GCF_001469865.1 Haloferax profundi | reverse complement strand
GTGTTCGTATACGACTACTCCACGATTGGGGAGGACATCTCGCAACGTAAACTGCTCTAACCATGGCGGTGCGTCGACAACGTTGAGTTGGGCAGCCTCTTGAGTGGTCGTCCCATTGCTGTGTGTCGCCTTGACGAGGAGCGTCTGGTCCGCGGTGAGGTTTGCAGCGTTAATCGTCGTCGTCCATCCGTCACTGCCGTCTGTATCAGTGGTCGTCTCTTCACCGTATTCGAACCGGACTGCAGTGGTCTCTGAGCTGTTTGTGACTTCCACCGTATAGGTGATGTTGATGTCAGTCCCTTCGATAAGTCGGACGTCGCTCAATGAAGTCCCTTGTGTAGAAGGCTGTACAGAGAGAATTTCGTAGCCCGAAATATCACGCTGGTGAACACGAATGTCTCTTTCAGTCGCGAGCGTGGTTCCATCGGTTGTGACGACCGTGTGCGTGACGGTGTAACTGCCTGCAGCAGTATACCGATGTGCGACTTGAGCACCAGTGGCTGATTGCCCATCACCGAACGTCCACGTCGATGACTCGACATGCTCACTGTCCGCAACCGAACTCCGAAAGAGGACACTACGATTTGTAACCGGATCTTCCGGTGAGTGAGCAATCCGAAGTTCGCGAGCAGGTGCTTGTTGGCCACTTACAGCATAGGACGTGATGTTGGATGCGGTCCCAACGATTACTTCTGGTCGTTGATTGCCCGCTTCGTTCGCTGTATGTAGACGGACAATCGATGCCCCAACGTGCTGCTGTGCAATCTGTTGGTTATCCGGTGTGACGATAGTAAATGACGAGTCATTCGAGTAAACGAGTCCGGTTGACCCGTAATCTGAAACTCCAGTGATGGTGTCACCAGTCGAAATTTCGGTGACTTCCTGGGTAGCTCCGTCAACAATATAGATCGACTTCTCTCCCCACAAGACTGCATCTGGCGTTGCGCCTCCTACGACGTCGAATGCGCTAAGGCGGACGTTACTGGCGGCAGTTGACACGTTCCAGATGACGCTACCATCTCCGTCGATGGCGTGAACCGTCCCGGTACTCCGTTCGGCGACCAGTATCTCCGGCCCCTGATCCGGGGTCAACTGTGCAAGTTCGCTGTCGACGTCGGTGTTTGCAGCGAATGACCACTCAGTGTTAAGATTCCCATTCGAGACCGTCATCAACTGGACACCGACTGACCAGGAACCACTACTTGTCTTCTCGCTGCTAAGGATCTCTGGTGTGGAATCTCCATCGACATCTGCGAGGCCGTGAAGCACTTCACCGCGATCACCTGTCGCTTGCGTTTCGACGACTGTTGACCCATCGTCCTGCCACAGCGTCACGTACTCTTGAGTCGCTGACGAACCAACAACCTCTGTTTTGCCGTCGTGGTCATAATCGCCTGTCTCAACTGTGTCTGGCCAGTCACTGAGCGTCTTTGACCAGTGGGTATCTCCGTTGTGTGTGTACGGCCGAATCCAATTCCCGGAGACTTTCGATTTGAAAATCGCCTCGGTCTTCCCATCACCAGTCACGTCGCCAGTCGAGATGGGAGTGACTGCGCCGCTGAACGATTCGTTCCAGACCCACTGTCCATTCTCGATGACTCCCGCAGTTGATGGGCCGTATGAGTCGTAATCTCCTGCAAGGACCTCGTCGTATCCGTCGCCGTCAGTGTCTGCGGTCGCAATGCGCGTGTTCCCTCGATTGAGGTCGACAGACCAGCGCTCGGTAACGGTTGTCGGTGACAGAAGGCTGGTTTTGTCATACTCAAAGACTTCAACATCACCACGGTACCCAACCACAAACTCTGGCACACCATCGCCGCTGATGTCTGCTGCTTCTAAATCCCGGACAACTCTTCCATCGGTTGGAGCTGACAAGACGAGTCCTGTCCCTGGCACTGCCACCCCCACCTGATCTGTCGTCGCGACTCCAAGTGCACCGTCAGTGAGTGCGGTCACTCGTTGGACTTCAGACGAGGCAGTAAACTCGTACACCCGTTGAGTTGCCCCATCGACGACCACGACAGTCCGATTTTCCCACAAAATCGCGTCTGGGGTCGAGTTACCGACCACGTGGGCTACGGTTGTGCTAGCGGTATCGAGTGATGTCTCAACAGTCCACAGTTGCGACCCATCGTGGTCGATCGCGTGGACTGCACCGCTTCGATACGGTGCAAGCACTTCGGACTGTGCGTCTGTGTCGAGTTCCGCAAAGGCAGGTCTCACTCGCTCAACTGGCCCATACTGCCAGACAACTGTCGACCCGGTTTTCCCGTCTTGTTGGATGACCTGAATGCCGCTGTTGTCGTCTCCAGTGCTACTTCCCACGTTCGTGAGAAACTCTGGGCTTTCATCTCCGGTTACGTTCTTCAATCCATAGAGATTCTCAACGCGGCTTCCGGAGTGTAAATCCCAGACTTCCGTGCCATCGTCGTCCCAGAGTGAAAAGTAACCGCGATAATCGGTCATACCCGCAACTTCAGCACGTCCATCGTCATCGTAATCAACCGCAGCCGCGTGGTCTGGCCAATCACCGACCTGTCTGCTCCACAGGTAATCCCCATTTAGGTCGTATGGGCGGACCCACTCTCCACCATCGTTTTCCCTGAAGATGATTTCTTCATCGCCGTCTCCATCGACGTCTGCTGCTGCTTCGCCGATGTTTTTTCCAGATCCGTCGTGTCGCCACAGCCACGATCCTTCAGAACTGACAAGCCCGAACTTCGAAGGACCACGCCGGTACACGTCGCCTACTGCGATTTCATCATCGCCGTCACCATCAGCGTCGACGGCATACAGGTTTGTTCGAGGCCTAGTCTGGCTTCCACTTGAGAGTTGGAGGTTCCAAACCAACCGGAAGTCATCAGTGGTAGATGTGGTTGCTGTGAGCGTTGTTTGCGGCCGGAGTTGTCTTCGATTTACACTCTGGGATGAAACAGTGGAGAGTGTTCGCAACCGATCGAGTGATACTTTGTGTTTATTTTCCCTTGTGTCCGGTCGTGATGATAGAACTGATTTCTGAGCGGTCGTGCCGTCGTCGCCAAGTGCAGATGCAATACCGACAGATGTAATCGGTGCAGTGATGAGCGCAATAGTTAGAAGAACGACAAAAATACTGCTTGGATACACATGGCTGTCTGACATATGTTTACTATCGTAATTACAGGTGTATATAAAATATATTATGTTGTCAAATCCTACTCTGGTCGGCGGAAGATGACTCACTTATGTGAGATACTGCACCCACAGTGGAATGAGGTTTCACGTCGATCTGGTTCATGTTTTCCCTGCGGGTTTCACATCTCACTCGAAATCTAAATTGGCGAGGTGAGCTATCAACCGTCGAAATTCGACTAGATACACTCGAAACAGGGGGTGTAGAGGAGCCGCAATCGAAGACTACTGTCTGTAACAGTCTTATTGCTGTTTCCCCTTCTGTCGTGGGTGCCGCATTGCCTGTCTACGGTTATGACGACGAGGGGGCCGAAGTGAAACAGGCACTCGCAGGATTCGTCGAGGACGGAGTCAAGCACAGCTCCGGAGACCCGTACGTCTCTGTATTGGCGACCGACAACGGTGCCTATGTCAAGCTCACCGTTCGTGACAACGAACCCGGAACCGAAGCCATGGAAGCCGAGGTTATCTCGACAGGCCACGAGACCTCACTCGAACACGTGTCTGGGCTTGGGCTGTGGCTTGCTACCTGGCTCGTGACGCGATACAGTGGGTCGTTCCGGATTGAGGCGGCCGAGGAAGACAAACAGACAGGGACGACGGCGACACTCAAGCTTCCAGCACTTGATCACTGTGAGCCACACTTGACTTGGTCACTCCGCAAGAGTGAGAGAGTACATTTCGTTTGCTTTTCTCGGCGGCGTTGTTCGTTTTTTGCGGCGGAAGAGGACACACGAAACGTGGTGTCTGAGGAAGTGTGAGGTGCGCATTTACCCATCACGAATGTCTGTCTATCAATAATACAGAATAATAGATACGTTTATGAGTGGGTGGGTAACAAACTGATATGTAGTCTGAGTAGGCTACATCGGT
>NZ_LOPV01000455.1 GCF_001469865.1 Haloferax profundi | reverse complement strand
CCAATGAGGCACCCCCTGTGTGTAGCCTTCATCTAACAAACAGATGGAGTTGATGGCAGTAATCCCAGACGAGTCGTCGAAAGGCGGTCTAGTGGAGTCACACTCTAAACTCACTGACGTGGGTCGCAACTGGGCTGTTCACACAACACGTCCCTCGTAAAGAATACGGACGAGAGTCAATTACGATCCAGATCCCTACGAGTACAGTGATCACGCTGCAATCATCGGGGGAATTTGAGACGTGCCTTGAGTAGGCGAACCAGCGGGTGTGAGAGAGTACATTTCGTTTGCTTTTGTCGATGAAGTCGTGCGATTTTTCGGTTGGAATCGAGCAGACGAAATGAGGTGTTTTGTTAAAAAGGCGAGCGTGTGTTTCCGCTGTATCCACTTGGTCGGACACCGACCACTCTGCCATGTAGATCGACCCTACAGCCAAATCCACACCTCATTTTGAGTGAAACTTGATCGTGACTGGCGTCGTGGCGTACCGACTCATTACCTGTCCCAGTTCGTTATCATCCGGGACGTGGTTCTCGATCTCGTTCAGCTCGAAGTCGTACCAGTGAACTTCGAAGTCGAAATCGCTGTACTTGGGTGCTGTTCGAACCTCTGCATAGGCCGCGTCAGTATCGCTTTCAAGACGGACCACTGCGTCGGTGTTAGTGGTTCGGATGGGGTCCAGTTTGAACTCAGTCACGTAGTACACCCTCGTCTCACCGACGTGTTGATATTCGATGTAATTGCGTTCGGCCGCCACGATATCGACGTTGTCGAGTACTGCTTGCCTTGACAGTGGCACTCGA
>NZ_LOPV01000454.1 GCF_001469865.1 Haloferax profundi | reverse complement strand
GTCAATTATTGGTTACTTTCACAAATCGATCGGATGGCGACCTCGATTTTCTCTTGGTCGGCGGTGAGCGTCATAGTCGATGGCGTACCCGCCACCCGTTATCTGTTGTTGTCACGTTCGGGGTTTGTCGAGGCAGTCGAACCGGAATTGGGTTCATACCGATTGGTCTCGCTTACTCGGTGTGTGGTGTGTCTGACTGGCATCCACTATTGTCCCGTTCGTGTATTGTTCACTCGTTGAGACTGTGCTCTATGCTGAGACGGTTTTTGACTCATCGATTTAGCTGAACTGAGGTGGTATGTCAAGAATGCCAATTTCAAGCCTGCTGACATCCTCGGTCACCAATAATTGACGCCGTACCGAATGTGACACTCCTATCACGTAACCCCCAAAAATGGACAATTTCTCTTCCTTGGGGTTCAAACCGCCCGTTCTCACCGCCAGAACTGGGAAGAGATACAGTTCTCCCCAAACAACTATACCAGTCATCACAATAACACTAGAGAACTTATGGATGATGTAGG
>NZ_LOPV01000453.1 GCF_001469865.1 Haloferax profundi | reverse complement strand
TTGATGAGATGATGCAGCATCTTGAGGAGGCAAAGAAACTGGACAAACCCAGTTCAAAAAGTAACCGAACCCGATGGACAGGTCTCCAACGCAAAGTCCGAAAACACAGTAACGTCGCGATCCTCTCAAAGAACTATTCAAATCGTCTTGAGGAGCTTGTCAAGCGTGATGCAATTACACATCGGTCCGGCAGCCGGCTTGCGTCTGCAGCCGCAGCATTCGATGCTCATAGCCAACTCCCTATCTACTATCGTACCGGCGATACGGTAACCCATGCAGGCATTATCACGAATCTCATCCTCGACCCAGATTCCGAATCTCGGGAAGCAGAGAAATTCAGAGCACACATCAGTGAGGACGATGATTACGGAGATCACAACGAGGAACTCGATACGACGACGTACATCGTCGAACACGGGCGTGAACTGGAGGAGCCGTTCGAGATGACACAGCTGCAGAAAGTGAGTGATAACGAACCCATTGACGAGGACTTCTGGCGCTCTCCGGCCTATGTCTTCTACCGTGAAGGTGACTTCCCCTTCCTGAACAAGTAATGGCGGTTATGTCTGAGTCTTCGAATCGAGTTGTGACGTCGGAGATCGGACTTCCAGAGTGCGTTTTAATAACATCTCTGTAAGCTACACTCACCGACAAAGTACGAATAAAATATGTCTCTGAATACCTCCTCTACATTCAGCACGTGAGTTCCGTCAGAGCTTGACGACTGTAACAGAACCACGTAGCACAACAGTCAATTACGTTCCTTCATTTGCGTGTGCTGCCTCTTTGCACTGGTTCACAAATGTTTCACAGATGGTTTTGAATTGTTGAAGGTTGGTGTCTATGGCGATGATTTCGATTGGCGCGGTACTTCCGTCAATATCTTCTTCGAGGTTTCTGAACGCTTCCAGATACTGTTCATACGCTTTTCTGGGCCAAGCCACCTCTGAAGGTTCGTCTTCATCATCTGGGAGGGGACTACTTGCAGGCCAGATTTGGAGGTCGCCATTGATATTGGCTGAGAAGACACCGGGGTTTCCACTCGCATTTCCTTGGTGCTCGTCCACAAGCAGTTTGAACGAGGCATTCTGTGCTCGATTGATTTTGACATCCCACTTTCCATCAGCGAATTCATACAAATCACGGTACGCATCGGCTAGCTCGGACGAAATTTCACCTTGCTTTTGTTTGGCTTCAATATCCGCGTAGAACTCATCTTCATTCTTAATCGCCCCGTCATATCGCGACGTTTTCTTTGTACCGCGTGCCTCCTCTGTTTGACCGTATAGCCTTGGTACGAATGCTTTCGCCCCTTCTCCCTTGTACTGGGCAACCTCAATAGCGAAGACCTCGACGTCTGAAAAACCCTCGTTGAGAAACTCGACGACTCGCTTGAGTTCGCTTGGGATTTGATCGGCGACGAAGAGAATACGGACGCGTTTCGACCGAAGATTTGCTTGGGCACGCTCCCAGAACTGATTTGTCGAGTCGTCCCCGGCCAGTTCATCCAATACCTTCTCTGGGTCAACGCCGCGGTCTGTCCATGTTTGGGCGAAGTGAGTCTTGAGGGTCTCTGCGTCCCAATGGATGCATGCGTGTGAAATGTAGTCAAGTGCTTGACCAACAACTTCGCGGCGAATCCTGCTGTCTGAAGACCTTTTGACCTCTACGAGTGTCGGGATGGCGTCTTGATCGATAAAGAGGTGGTCAGCTGACCACCGACCACCGCTATCTTTATGATCTGGTATGCCAGCCTCGCGTGCAATGAGCACCCATCTCCGTGGATCGTTTGGGTTCATCTGATCTCCAGCAAGGAGTCGGGGAAATTCAGCAAGGCGCTCTTGTAGTACGTCTTCTTTAGGGTACGTGTGCTCAGTCATTTCGACGAGTTTACCGTCTTGTTCGAGGTAGATTCCACCATCCATCTTGTTCACGCCTCTACCCATCCAACCAGTTCATAAGTATCTATGGCACAACATGAACACAGTTGCCAAAGAGAACGACAAATCGCTCTTCGCTGCGACCACAGCTGATTAGGATGTCACTCTCGTCGATTACGTGAGGCTCGTAGCCTACTCGTGTAGGTACCGTTGGGTACTACGGCGACGATGTCGTCCCCATCGGGGGTGCGTCCTCTACTACAAGTGTTTTCTGGCCCACAGTCTGGCGATTTTTCAGGTGAAAGAGAACATACGAAACGAGGTGTCTGAGAACATGGTGAGTGCACGTTTCCGCTGTGACTCCAGAGTGTGTACACAGGTCACTCGGATACGTGTATTGTACTCCCCCACAGCCAGACTACGGGCTTGAGTACCGCATTCTATCCTGCTGTTTGGATTCGCAGAAGCTCACGAGTGGAAATCACACTCGTTGTGATATCTCTCGTTCGACTCACCACCGCAAACTCGTTTCTATCCTTCATACTACTCCTGTCCACAGAGGGGCTTTCTCCAGTGCTGCTGCTAGTTAGACCGTCTTCAACCGGGTTGGGTGTCGACGACCTCTGGGGGAGTGTACGACTATCCGCGGTCTATCACACCTTCACTGTCGCCACCCCATCACAACGTCTGTGATACTACGCGAACTCGACGATGTCCTCGCGAGTTCCGAGACCGCGTGTTCGGTGAAGATAACGCGCTTGGTCCCTCGGCGTTTCACAATCTCCACTGTCTCCTTCCCGAGGTCATCGAGAAAGTCCATGACGCGAGCGACAGTCTGAGTGTGCGGCGTCCGGCCTTCCTTTGCGTGCAGGACGGTTCGAATCGTGCTCGAGTCGAGTGCGAAGCCAGCAGGGACTTTTGTTGCGTATTCTGTGATGTCCTTGGCGATGAACCGGGCGCGTTCTTGGTTGGCCGTGAGTTTGGAGACTGCTTTGGAGGGGAGACGGATGAGTTGCTGGAGTGGGGACGAACTGGTGTTGTCTTCGGTGGGCGTAGTCTTCTCTGACTCGAGGGCGTGCAGGCGCTGTTGGAGATGTTTGCGGTGGTCAGTTGCTGCGTTATGATTGGATTCGAGTTCTTGCACACGAGAGCCGTACTCTGCAAGTTGCTCACGTTGGGAGGCGATGGTCTCTTTCTGGGATTCGACCGTCTCTTCGAGCTGTTTGTTCTCCCGTTCGAGACTCTCGATGCGGTCTTCGAGGTCGCTGATCCGGGAAGCGAGGTCTTCAATGGAGGTGACGGTCATTCGGTGGCCTCCGTGGAGTGGGGTGATTGTGCGATGAGACCTTTTTGCGTGGGTGGCGTGTTCGTTGACATGCGGTTTGGCTTGAACTGACCGCACCGGATCCGTGGTTCACGCGGACAAGAACGGCGCAACGAACATCGGAAAACGAGTGTTGGGTAAGTTCTCGAAACCGCTACCCGGCACGGGGGCCGTACTGACTCGGCCCGAAACTCAGGTCGTCGTTGAACCTGAGAACTCCCCAGATTCCGTGGGCCTAACCCTCAGTGAGGGAACTCCACGACTTTAGTCGTGGGAGGAGTCAGTAAGCCAACGTAGCATCGGATACCCGTCTGTCGTAGTCCAAACAGTTTCGAAGTTGAGCCCGGACATGTGTTGGGTCGAATTGTCACCGGTCATTTGGGCTGTCTTCAACCCCGCAGGGGAGTCTTTAGCACTTGGGAGCGCATTCTGTGTCTGAGTGGCATCCCAGTAGCTATGGCTAACTGTTCCTCCGGTTCGATTGCCGACAATTCCTCCTGCGTTACTTGGGCTTACTGCGTGGTCAATGGTTCCGACAGCAAAGGACTGACTCACTGTGCTGTTAGTGCTGGTTCCTACGAGACCGCCCACCTGCGTATTTCCATACAGGTGCCCCGAAGCGAACGTATTGGTGATCGTTGCTCCTGCGTGATTGGAGCCAACAAGTCCGCCAACAGCGTCTCTCCCGGTAACATTCCCTGTCGCGAATGATGAGGTAACGAGGCCGCCGTGGGTGTTTCGTCCGACGAGCCCACCATGCTCTATGAGTGACCCCGCTTCTCCCGGCGTAACCCGCACACTTCCGCTTGCAACCGACGTGTTGATTGTCCCCGTGTTCAACCCCGCGAGACCACCAGAGATAGAATCGGCAGTAACATCCACAGTAGCTGATGAGCGCACAATTGGTGCGTGCTGGTTAGGTGGTACTGGCTGTTCAGCAAAGTAGTTGTACTGCCCATTTTGACCAACGAGCCCCCCAACAAGTTGGTCTCCAGTGACCGTTCCCGTAACAGAGACGTTATGGATCGTCCCACTATTTTCCCCAGCGACAGTGCCCACGAGTCGAGAGCCACGGACGTTTGCGTCCTCCAGTTTGAGGTCTCGAATCGTTCCTTCATTAACCGCAACCAGCCCAACATAGTCTCCATCATTAGCAGCAATGCTCAACCCGCGAATCGTATGGCCGTTTC
>NZ_LOPV01000452.1 GCF_001469865.1 Haloferax profundi | reverse complement strand
ATGGCCAGGATGTTTGAAGTCTGTCCGCCCAGTCGCATCGATATCTGAGACGAGTTCGTAGTGAGCGTCGAGATCCGTCTGAATACATTGGAGTTGTCGGAGCGTCGATATCTGATACGGTGCATCAGTAGACCCATCACCACCCACGAATGACACGCCTATACAGACTGTGTTGAGCTTCTCTGTCGACAGGCCTTTAGTCATCTTCCGTTGGACAACCGCCCAATCGTTTTGATCACTTCCCGAGGTACCGCCGGCCGAATACTGAACTGCGTGACTTGGTGCGTTATAATTCATCACACTGGGGTACTCCGAGTAAGGAATCGCCTCCGAATCGATCCCACGGAATCTCGTGAGCCCTAACGAGTGGCCGAGCTCATGTGCGAAGAGTGAAGCGAAATTATCTGTGTCCTCCAATCGGAACTCCCCCGGAGAGCCCAGACCCGCGCGTTCATCTCCGGTTGAGGTTCTGCCCTCGATTTCTGATGCAATCAACGCATAGTGGTAGCCTTTCGATCGGCGGTCACCGTACTGGCGGAGGTAGTCATGGTATGAGGACAACTCGCCAGAATCTGCAGGGAGCGACGCCCTTGCCGGTACACGCTCGTCAAGAAGTAAATGTAGAGTAATACCGGTCTGACCATCTGGATTCTCAACTGGCGCGTTTGCGAACGATTGTTCAACGGACCGCAACTCACTGGTGGTGACTCGCTCACCTCGCATATAGTCGATTTCCACATACACATCTTTATGCAGCGGGTCTGCCTCAGGGAAAAGGTCCGTTTGTTCTACCTCAACACCGTCAGGTAACCCATCACCATCGGTGTCTGTGAGTGTCGCGTTTGTCTGAAGATCATTGAGTTCACGCGCATCAGAAAGTCCATCAGCATCCGTATCGTATTGGTGTGGACTCGTTGGCTTCTCAAGCTCAGTTGAGTCATCAAGCCCGTCGCCATCTGTATCGGCTTTTATCGGAGAGAGTTGGTATTCACGGACTTCAGCGGCATCAGCAAGGCCGTCGCCGTCGGAATCAGACGCAAGTGGGTCAGTCCGATAGGTCAGTGTCTCATTTCCATCAATAAGCCCGTCACTATCTGTGTCAGTGACTGTTGGATCAGTCCCAAGCTCAACTTCGCGTGCGTCATCTAATCTATCACCGTCGGTGTCGACAGTGGTTGGATCGGTACCTATCTCTCGGTGTTCACGCTCATCACCTAACCCATCTCCATCAGTGTCTGGGAGTGATCGATTGGTCCCAATATTGCGTTCCGTTGCATCAGTAAGCCCATCCCCATCAGTGTCGACTGTTGACTCAGCCGCTGTATTCGCTCTATTGTCTGAAGTCTTCTCGGGGGCAGTATTATCTTCGACTGCCGGCGTTGTCGACTCGCCCACATTATCGAATGACAGCCCTGAACAGCCTGCAAGACTGATTAAGACTACTAGTGCTACTAAACCCCACAGCTTCGAGTTCATTGTCAACTAGTTTGTATTTCAAAAATGTATAAATCTATTGCCAAAAAGACAATTCAGCTTTGTACAACCTCTGTATCTCTGCAGGAGGGCTGTTGGACCCAAACGTTCAATGCGACGCCTGAGGGGGCGACCCCGGGTTGGCCCAGTGAGCCGACTATAGAGACTTGTGAGACGCTGTGTTCAGTCGTTGCGAACAGAGATGTGAATTGAGGATTGCACTCGATGGTAATACAGACCGGATGATGGCCATCGACGAAACCAGATCATTCGTCGAGGGTGACGAGATTTTGGCACTGTTCGGCCGAGAGGAAGTCTCTAGTGGTGAGCGTGGTGCTGCGCCTCTAAATACGAGTCTCGTTGTCGACGACGTTCTCGACGCTAAGGGTGCGTCCCTTACGCGTACGAAAGTCGGGGACGTGTTCGTCGCTGAAGCTGCCCGTGACGACGACGTTGTGTTTGGTGGTGAGCCAAGTGGTGCATGGATTCAGATTCTGCAACGACAGATGCTGGCTCGAAATCCGTAACCCGACCAGATTCATTGTCCGCTGCGTGTGGCTCTGCATATAGTAGCCCGTCAATATTGCACATCCTCATGTCGATTTTGCGTGCCCACCTGAAGAGATCAAAGATTGGCCCAGTGTACCGAACTGAAACACTATCAGACCATGCAATACACTCTGTCACACCAGGGGCTTTCCGGAAGCTCTTCGCGGCCCGTTCGAACCGATTTGTGCTCATCTGATTCGCTGGTAGATACTGTTCTATATCATTCGACCGATTCTACAAACTGTCAATAGAAGGTTTCAGAGTGCCTGTAGTGGTGGTTTATACTCAGATATCCTCGTCCATTTCTTGGAAATGTGTGTTCAAATTGATAGCGATTGTTGGTCTCTCCTCTAATCTGTCCGCTCGTTGTCTCGTTCATGTTTGAGCTGACGCACCTCGTCTGTGTATCTGTCTACGTAAAACGACTGCTCAGACTGTCCTGACCCGAATCGGATCTGTGCTTCTTTTGCTTCCGTGATGGTCCACCCATACCGACCACTCAATTTGAGGAACGTGCTTGCATTCTCGACACCGGTAGTCGTGATGAGCAACCGAGGATCTCCGAGCTCTTCGACAAAGAACGCGTCATGCACTGAATCTTCCTCTGCGACTTTCGACGCTGGTTCGAAGTTTGTAACGGGAACGATTTCACCAAGTATATTCTCGGTCGGAGAGGGGTCTGCGTACAGAACACCGTCAATGTTGCACATGAAGAGGCCGTGTTTGCGTGCCCGCGTAATAAGATTGAGAAGCGGACCTGAATAGCGGACAGAGACACTATCTGACCACGTACCGCACTCAATAT
>NZ_LOPV01000451.1 GCF_001469865.1 Haloferax profundi | reverse complement strand
TCGACGACCGTCTCGACGTGCAGCACGCCGTGGGTCGCCGGGTGGTGCGGCCCGATGTTGATGTACATCGTGTTGCCCTCGTCGCCGCGCGTGTCCTTCTCGAGCGGGTTCGCGTGCTCGGTGAGGGTCGCAATCTGCGGTCGGTCCTGGTCGTAGTCGAGGCCCAGCGGGTGGCCTTGCCACGTCTCGGGGAGGAGGATGCGGCGGAGGTCCGGGTGGTCCTCGTACCGGATACCGACGAGGTCGTACGCTTCACGCTCGTGCCAGTCGGCCGTGCGGAACACGGGTTCTGCGGACTGGCTGACCGGGTCGTCCTTCGACGTGGGCACGACGACGCTCACTTCGTCGGTTCGGTCGTCGTACTTCGTCAGGTGGTAGATCGACTCGTAGCGGTCCTCGTACTCCTGTGCGGTCACACACGAGAGGTGGTCGAACCCCGCCTCGTCGCGGAGTTTGAACAGGGTCGCTTGGACCTGGTCGGGGCGGATGACGAAGCCCGGTGCGTTCATGTGCTCTTCGCGGGACAGGACGAGGTCACCGAGTAACTCGGCGAGTTCGTCACCGCGGGAGCGCTCTGTGACGGCTCCTTCCTGGGGTTCTGCTTCTTCCAAACTCATGGTGAATCAGCCCAGTTGTAGCGCATGACGAGGTCGTCTTCGTCGATCTGTTCGGCGAGTTTGTCGACGATTTCGTCGCGCGGCAGGTCGCCGAACTGCTCCAGTTCGTACGGCTTGACCGTGACGGGGCTGGACTCGCCGTTCGCGATGCGCTCTTGGAGCTTCGCGATACCGTAGATGAGCGCCTCCGGGCGCGGCGGGCAACCGGGGATGTGGATGTCCACCGGGATGACCTCTTCTGCGCCCTTGATGACGTTGTAGCCCTCCTGGAACGGGCCACCCGAGATGGTGCACGACCCCATGCCGACGACGAACTTCGGTTCGGGCATCTGGTCGTACACGCGCTTCATCCGCGGGGCGAACTTCGAAACGATCGTCCCGGGAACGATGATGACGTCCGCCTGACGCGGGGATGCACGCGGCACACCGGCCGCGAAGCGGTCCAAGTCGTGCTTGATCGCGTACGTGTGCATCATCTCGATACTGCAGCACGCGATACCGAACTGCAGCATGAACATCGAGGACCCACGGACCCAGTTCATGAACTTGTCGAACTTGGTGAGGATGAACGGCGACGAACCGAACGCCTCCCGAAGTTTCGAGTTGAACCGGTCGTCCGCGCCCGCCATGCGGGCGTCGCGGGTCTCGGTCTGTACCTGTGTATCGTCCGTGACGAATGGTTTTTGTTCGCTACTCATGCGTCTTGTCTCTCTGTCTTACGACGGTTCGCCTGCGGGCTTTTGACCCACTTGACGGCGCCGTTGCGCCACGCCCAGACGAGTCCGACGACGAGCACACCGATGAACAGCAGCATCGGTGCCAGAATCGTCCCCAGAGACGCGCCTTGTTCGAGAGCGGAGCGGTAGATGACTGTCCAGGGGAAAATCAGGACAGTCTCGATGTCGAACACGACGAACAGCAACGCGACCATGTAGTATTGTATGTTAAACTGGACGCGCGCCGTGCCGGTCGGCACCTCACCACTCTCGTACGTGGCACTCTTTCCTTGTTCCGGCACGCTTGGGCGCAGCACCGCCGACATAGCCATCATGACTAATGGTAAGCCGACAGCGACGACACCCATCGCACCGATTGCAATCCAATCACTCATGCCGTGTCTCCCTGACGTGCGGCGGTTAGAAGCGCTCCCCTATAAACATTGATTTGTGTGTTTCGGGCGCGAGAGGGCTTCTATTCGGAAAATACGCGTGAGACGCCCGGAACCACGCTCCGGGGGCCGTTTGACGGCGATAGACGGCTGTCGTCACGGAAAAAAGACCCTCAGAACGAGGGGTAATTCGCCTACTCAGTCGATTCGCGGAACCCGGCCACACCGAGGCCGTGTAATCGTGCCGACGTTTCCGCCACGTCCGCCACGAGGTCCTCGTGGTACTCGACGAGTCTGTCTTCGAGTTCGGGGTACCCGCGAGCGAGCATCTGGACGGCCGACAGCGCCGCGTTGAACGACTTTCCGGCGTCGACGGCGACGATTGGCGCGCCCGTCGGCATGCCGATGACGGAGTCGACGGACTTCTCCTGGACGGGCACGCCGACGACGGGCAGTGGGTACGCGATAGACGCGGTCATGTTCGGGAGGTCCGCGGACTTCCCGCCTGCGCCCGCGATAATGACGTCGATGCCGCGCTCGTTGGCAGTCTCACCGTACGCGTACATCAGGTCAGGCGTGCGGTGCGCGGAGACGACGTACGTCTCGTAGGTAAAGCGCTCGTCGGGCGCGTCGTCGAAGTCGGTCTGTTCGCCGAACCCGAGGGTGTCGAGCGCCTCGTGCGCGCCGGACATCACGTCGAGGTCGGAGTCCGACCCCATGATGATGCCGACGTCGGGCGTCGTCTCGGGGTCGCGGTCGGCGGCGGCCTGTGCGTGGAGTTCGTCGATGAGGTCCTGTTCGGTGGTCATTGTGGTGTCGTGTCGTGCGGAAGGGACTGTGGTTTTGGTAAACCGGTGGTCAGTCCGGGGGATTCGCGGTGGTGTCGCGGTCGGTTCGCGGTGTCGGTCGGAGTCGACTGCGCGTGTCAGTCGAAGGAGAGGCCATCTCGAAGTTCGCGAACGTGTTCGAGAAGGCTCTCGATACTCTCGTCGTCACCCGTGTCGACGGCAGTGAGGTGGCCCATCTTCCGAAGCGGGCGAACCTCGGCCTTGCCGTACCAGTGGAGTGAGACACCCGGTTCTGACAGCGGCGTTTCGAGGCCAGCGAGTCGCGCGGGTTGGGACTCCTCGACGGTGCCGAGGATGTTCGCGCTCACGGTGGGGGCGCGCTGGGTGGTCGCGCCGAGTGGCCACCCGAGGACGGCGCGGACGTGCTGTTCGAACTGCGAGCAGAGCGCACCTTCGATGGTCCAGTGTCCCGAGTTGTGCGGGCGAGGTGCGACTTCGTTCACGAGTACGTCGCCCTCGCTCGTCTCGAACAGTTCGATGCCGAAGACGCCGCGTCCGGGCAGGTGCGAGAGTACCTCGCGCGCGACTCGGTCGGCCTCCTCGCGAACCTCGTCCGTCGTGCGCGCCGGGACGACGGTTTCGCGGAGAATCTCTTCTTCGTGGACGTTCTCGCCGACCGGGAAGGTACGAATCTCACCCTCACCGCGGACGCCGATGACGGAGAGTTCGCGCTCGAAGTCGACGAACGCCTCGGCCATCGCCGGGCCGCCGACGTCTTCGATGGCGGCCTCCGCGTCGTCGGGGTCGGTGACGGGGACGTTCCCGCGACCGTCGTAGCCACCCGTTCGGGCCTTCAGCATGACCGACCCGAACTCGTCGAGGGCGGCGCGCAAGTCGTCCGCGTCGTCGACGCGGTGGAACGGCGGAATCGGAATGTCGGCTTCGCCGAAGGTCCGCTTCTGGACCAGTTTGTCCTCGATGGTCCGAAGCGCGTCGGGCGAGGGGTGGACGTCGATGCCCTCCTCGGCGGCGAGTTCGTCGAGCAGGTCCGGGTCCGCGAGTTCGATTTCGAACGTCAGCGCGTCGGCCCGCGCGGCGAGTTCCGCCATCGCCTCGGGGTCGGTGAAGTCCCCGACGATTTGGTCGGCAACCGCTGCTGCGGGACAGTCAGGTGTCGGGTCGAGAACCACGATGTCGACGCCGAGTGGGGCGGCGGCCTCGCCGAGCATACGGCCGAGTTGGCCCCCGCCGACGACGCCGAGCGTGGGTCCGGGTACGGTGACGGTCACGGTCGGCGGTTCAGTACGTCGATGCATAAATGTTGCCACACTGGGTGGCAAAATGCGCACAATCGTGGGTACATTTTCGGCTCGACACGCGACAGATTCGACTATGTGAGAGAAGCGCGCGCGGCGAAAACGAGAGTGCTGTCGGTCGAACTTGGAGCTCAGGACTGCAACTGCGTCGATGCATCGAGTGCGTCTTCGTCGATGAAGACGACGATGTCCTCGTTCCAGAGTTTGAACGCGTGTTGGCGGACGACGTATCCGTCGAGTTCCGATTCGAGTTCGTCGCGGTCCCACTCGTAGGCGACGACGACGGGCGGTGCGTCTGCCGTCGCGTTTCCGACGCCGGCATCTGGAGGACTACTCGTTCGGACGACGTCCGCGCCTTCGAGGTACCACGGAAGCGGGAGGCGACTGTGCCACGACGGTCCGCCCAGCGGGTTCGACTCGTCTTTCACGTAGAAGTGCGTCTCGTCACTGTTCGGCGGGTGCGTCCCGTAGAGCAACACGTCGGTTCCGTCGTTCGACGCCGCGACTCGCTCGACGTCGCCCAGCGTGGCTTTCAGGTCGTTTTCGGGTTGTGCCCACTGGAGGACCTCCTTGTCTTCGTCCGTAGATGCGTTCCAGTAGTCGACGTTGGCGGCGGCGACACCGCCGACAGACGCGAGAACGACGAGTGCAGCGAGGCCGATACCGACCGTATCGCGGGCGTCGTAGGCCTGACGTGCGGAGCGGAAGACGAACGCGGCACCCACCGCGGCGGGGATAGCCAACGGGACGACGGCGTGGACGACGACCCACGGCGCTTGGATGTCCGTCGCCAGCGGGTAGCCGAAGATACTCACGACACCCCAGTACGTCGCGAAGGCGACGAGCCATCGCAGTCGCTCGGTGACGACGGCGTAGCGGTCGACGACGATACCGACGAGTGCGAAGACGATGAGCACCGGTGCGCCGTAGACGAACGTTTCGAGGAAGTCCTTCAGGTACGGAAGGTACTCGTGAGACTGGTGCCCGCCGCCAATCCAACTGTCGACCATCTCGGTGACGGCACCGACTGTCCCCGCCTCGACGACGCCGGGGAACGCCGCGGGGTTCCCGAACGCGTTCCAGAGGTCCGGGCGCGGCGCGTAGAAGAACACGAACACGACGAGGAATGCGGCGAGTCCGCCGACGATACCGGCGGCGTATCGGAACGCACCGGACCCGAGGCTTCCCGCGCCGCGTGCTCGAAGACGGTCTGCGATACCCTCTGGCACCTCTGCGAAGAGAATCGCACGCGAGGAGTCTCCCGCCGAGGTGCGGGCGACGAGTCGGTGGTCGAAGACGAGGAACGCCGCACCGAGGAAACAGAGGAGGTAGACGACGTAGTTCTCTTTCGCGGCCGCACCGGTCGCGAACGACGCACCCGCGGGAATCAGATACGCGAGGCGGCCGGTGTCGTACGCGCGGACCACGAACCCGAGTGCGATGAACGAGAACGCCGCCACGAGCACGTCGTTGCGCATGAATCGCGAGTAGTAGACGAGAAGCGGGTTGACCGCGAAGAAGAGCGCGAGGGCGACCATCTCGTCGCGGCGGAGGTGTTCCCGGAAGAGCCACACCGAAAGCGGGAGGAGGGCACCCACGACGGCGACGGGGAGGCGCGCGGAGAAGTCCGTCGCTGGGAGGACTGCGAAGACGTAGTCGTTGACGATGGGCAAGAACGGCCCGTGGATGATGGGTCGATACGTGAACTCTCCCGTCTCGTGATAGCGGAGAATCCAGTAGCCGACGCGCCCTTCGTCCCAGTGGAAGATGCGGTCACCGAGGCTCACGACGCGGACGAGGAGCGCGATGGCGGCGGCGGCGACAATCGCGAGGAGGGCGTGAGACCGAGTGAGAAGTTCGGTCTCAGTGTCAGCACTCATGTACACACATCCATACGCCGACAATACAACAGTTTTGTTTGGGAGTGGCCGCCACGGCGACACCCAGTGAGTCGCTCACACGGCCAATTTCGGTGGGTGTCGGTAGTTCTTTTAGCCGCCACGGGAAGGGTCGGCTATGGTCTCTCTCGGACTCGTAGTGGCCCGATTCAACTCGTCGGTCACCGAACAGATGGAGGAGGCGGCCCACGACGCCGCCGCCGAACGCGACGCGGAGGTGGCGGAGACGATTCACGTCCCTGGCGCGTACGACTCACCCCTCGCGGCGGACCGACTCGCCCGCCGCGACGACATCGACGCCGTGGCCGTCGTCGGCGCTATCGTCACCGGCGACACCGACCACGACCGGGTCATCGCCGACGCGACGGCGAAGTCGCTGACCGAGGTATCGCTCGACCGTGACAAACCTGTCACGTTCGGCGTCTCTGGCCCCGGAATGAGCGGTGCCGAGGCACGCGAACGCGTCAGCAAAGGTGCGGAAGCGGTTTACGCTGCGACCGAGATGGTGGAGGCGTTGGCATGAACTTCGAATTCAGCGAGCGCGTTGGACGGGTCGAACCCAGCGCCACGCTCGCCATCTCGAACCTCGCGAGTGAACTGGAAGCGCAGGGCGAAGACGTAGTCGACCTCTCGGTCGGCGCACCGGACTTCCCGACGCCAGAGAACATCGTCCAGGCCGCCAAAGACGCGATGGATGCCGGGCACACCGGCTACACGTCGTCGAACGGCATCCCTGAACTCAAGGAAGCCATCGCGGAGAAACTCCGCGGGAACGGCGTCTCTGCCGAGGCGGACGAGGTCATCGTCACGCCCGGCGGCAAACAGGCGCTCTACGAGACGTTCCAGACGCTCATCGACGACGGCGACGAAGTCGTCTTGTTGGACCCCGCGTGGGTGTCCTACGAGGCGATGGTCAAACTCGCCGGTGGGTCGCTGAAGCGTGTCGACCTCGCGCAGCACGACTTCCGTCTCGAACCCGCGCTCGACGAACTCGCAGACACTGTCTCCGACGAGACCAAACTCCTCGTCGTCAACTCGCCGTCGAACCCGACGGGTGGCGTCTTCTCCGACGAGGCACTCGAAGGTGTCCGTGACCTCGCAGTCGAACACGACATCGCCGTCATCTCCGACGAAATCTACGAGCGTATCACCTACGATGGCTTCGAGCACACGTCGCTCGGTTCGCTCGACGGGATGGAAGACCGCACCATCACCATCAACGGCTTCTCGAAGGCGTTCTCGATGACCGGATGGCGACTCGGCTACCTGCACGCACCTTCGGACCTCATCGCGCAAGCAGGCAAGCTTCACTCGCACTCCGTCTCGTGTGCCGTCAACTTCGTCCAGCACGCCGGTGTCGAAGCGCTCTCCGAGCGTACCGACGACACCGTCGAAGAGATGCGCGAAGCGTTCGAAGGTCGCCGCGATATGCTCGTGGACCTCCTCGCCGAACACGACGTGGACGTCGCCGTCCCGAAGGGTGCGTTCTACATGATGCTCCCCGTCGACGACGACGACCAGGCGTGGTGTGAAGGGGCGATTCAGGACGCGAAGGTTGCAACCGTCCCCGGAAGCGCCTTCAACGCGCCGGGCTACGCCCGCATCTCCTACGCTGCAAGTGAAGAACGCCTCCGCGAGGCCGTCGAGCGCCTCGCAGAACACGACTACATCTAACGCTTCGACCGCCGCGTTTTTTCAGCGCCTGAAGTTCGAAAAGCGGACGCGCCGGTCACGCCCTCATTTGCGTAACGCCTCGACTGGACGCTCGTTGGCCGCCTTCCACGCCGGGTAGAGCCCCGAGAGGATGCTCGTACCGATACCGAATCCGACAGCGAGGAGGATGTAGAGGAAGTTGACGGGTTGGAACGTCGCCAGCGGGTCGTTCAGGACGAACGAGTTGAGGGCGACGCCTGCGCCGACTGCGAGAATCGCACCGATGACACCGCCCGCGACACCCAGCAGGCCCGCCTCGGCGAGAATCATCCGAATCACGTCGCCTCGCTGGACGCCGACGGCGCGGAGGACACCAATCTCCTGTCGACGCTCGATAGTACTCATGAGCATCACGTTCAGGATACTCACGCCGGCGACGACGAGCGAGATAGACCCGATACCGATGAGGAAGGTGTTGATGATGCCGAAGAACTGGTCGATTCCCTGGGTGATAGCCTGGAGTTCGAACACGTTCACGCGCTCGTCACGTTCGTTCAACGACTCGCGGATGGCGACGGCGGACTCGTTCGCCGCCTGCCCAGAGTCCGAACTCACGACCACTTGCGAGTAGCCAGTGCCGTTCACGTCTTCGAGTGGGACGACGACGGCGTTGTTCGGGCTGACGAGCGAGATGCCCTGTTCTTCGGCGAGAACGGCGGCGATTCGGTAGGTTCGGCCGTCGACGGAGATGGTGTTCCCGGGTTCGACGTCCAGAATCTCGGCAGTCCCCGACCCGACGAGTGCGCCTTGTCGGAGTCTATCGGGGACGCGGCCTTCCTGTGCTTCGTACAGTGCGCCCGGATTCTCCATCCCGTATATCGTCGCCACCGTCTGTTGTTGCCCCCGAGAGACCAACGCCGACTCTGACCGGAGCGGGACGACTTCCCCGTCGGTGACTGCCCGCTCGATTTCGTCCACGTCCCGGTCAGTCAACTCTTCGACGCCCTCCTGAAGGTTGGGCGAGATGCTGATTTCGTTGCCAATCTCGCCGAGTTGCTGGTCCGCGCCGGTCCGAAGCGTCGTCCCGAACATCCCGAGCGACGCGATTGCGAGGACGCCGATGATGATGCCGAGGACGGCGAGACCAGAGCGAATGCGGTTCCGTGAGAGGTTCCGTCTGGCCATCAACAGCGCCGGAACGCGACGAAAGAGGTCGTCGAAGAAACTCATTGAATCCTCCCGTCGACGAGTTGGACGGTCCTGTCGGCGTACTCACCGAGTTGCGGGTCGTGCGTGACGGCGATGACGGCCACGTCGTCTTCGCGTCGAATCTCGTCGAACAGGTCGAGGACGCTCCGCCCGGTCTTTCGGTCGAGGTTCCCCGTCGGTTCGTCGGCGAGGAGGATGCGTGGTTCGTTCACGAGTGCGCGGGCGATGGCGACACGCTGTTTCTGCCCGCCTGAGAGTTGGTCCGGTCGGTAGTGGAGACGATTTCCGAGTCCGACGCGTTCGAGGAGGTCTGTCGCTCGCTCTCGCGCCGACGGGTCGTCGCCGAAGAGGGTCGGGACTTCGACGTTCTCCAGCGCCGAGAGCGTCGGAATCAAGTGGAAACTCTGGAAGATGAACCCGACGAACTGCTTTCGCTGGGTCGTCATCTCGTGGTCCGAGAGGTCGGTCACGTCCTGTCCGTCGAGGAGGACGGTCCCTTCGGTGGGCGTGTCGAGCAACCCGAGGACGTTGAGCATCGTGGACTTTCCACTCCCCGAAGGACCCATGACGGAGACGAACTCGCCGGGGTCCGCGTAGAAGTCGACGTCTTTCAACGCCTCGACGACTTCGCCGCCCGTGTCGTACCGTTTCCAGACGTGCTGGAGTTCGATGATGTGTGTCATCTCGAATCAGCGCCGTCGATACGCGAAGATGCCGACGCCGACCACGACGATGAGTGCGACGACTCCGCCGACGAGGAGGAGCGTGGAGTCGAGTCCACTACCACTGTTCTGGTCGGCGGTGTCGGAGAGGCCGGATACGTCGACTTCCGTCTGGACTGTTCGCTCCGTGCCGTCGGTGAGGTACGTGACTTCCACGGGAACTGTCGTCACGTCGTCGTCGACGGTGGCGTAGAGGTCGAACGACGCGAAGTCGCTCGCGGGGACGCTCCCGACGAAGTACTCCTTGTACGGGCGTGCGGGGACGACGCCGTCTGTCGGGACGACCCGAACGACGACGCTCTGGGCGTCGCTGAGACCGACGTTACTCGCACTCCCCGAGATGTGTACGTCACCGTCTTCCAGTTCCACGTCGATACCGGTGAGTTCGATTTCCCCCGGTGACGCCACGTATTCGACGGACGTTTCCGCTGTTCCGTCTTGGCCGCCGGTCTCGTAGGCGGCGACCACGTCGAGCGTCGCTCGGTCCACCGAGGAGACGTTCAGCTGGACCGTTCGTTCTGACTCGGCCGGAACGGAGGCGACTGGTTTTCTGAGGACGACCGAATCACCATCGCGCACCGTGAGCACGAGGTCTTCGAGCGGTGCGTTGCCGAGGTTCGTCACGTCGACGTCGATAGCGGGGCGCGCCCCCTCACCGACCGAGGCATCGAGACGGACCTCTTCGCGGAGTGGTTCCGCGACGAGCGGTGCGGATGCCGTTGCTGTCCGGGCGTTGCCGTCGGCAGTGGTGTACTGGAGGTTCGCAATCAGTTCAGATTCGTCCGTCGCAGGATTCACGCTGAACTGGAACGTCCTCGCCTCGCCGGATTCCAGTCGTGGGACGACGCGCGTGTCGTTTTCGACCGTCGCGCTGTCCCCCGTCAACGAGAGGCGGACGTTGCGGGCGACGTCTTCCTCGCCGTTCGAGACAGTGACCTGCACTGGAGTGTCGGTGCCGATGACGGCGTCACCGACTTCGACGGAGAGTTGCGGGCCACCCTCACGGACGCGGACCACCACGGGATACTGGAGTCGCTGTGTCTGCCCGTCGCTCCGCCCCACGACGGTCACGCGAAGGTCGTAGGTTCCTTGCTCTTCGAGTCGGACCGAGAGCGGGATTCTGAGGTCGCTTCCGGGCGGAATGACGCCGAGGTCTTCGATGCGTGCGAGGTCTCTCGTTCCACCCGCAGTGCGAACGAACACGTCTGTGACTTCGAGGTTGGCCTGACTGTTCTGTGCGTTCACGACGACAGTCGTGAGCGTGAACCGTTCGCCCGGCGTCGGTTGGGCCGGCGAGACGGTCACGTCGTCGATGTAGGCGGTAGCCTCCTGGCCGAGCGTCGGGGCCGGAACACCGGCCAGAACGACGAGGACGAGGAGGAAAACCGGGAGGGCGCGTCTACTCATGTTGCTCAACTCACCTATCGTACAGACGACGGAAATACCTGCCGAGTAATACTATCACACGAGACTGAATGCACTGGTTCTGCGTTCGAACTGCCACCGACCAGACGTGTTCCCGACCGGCGAAGATATTTAAGTGAACCCGAACCCAGTGTGTGACAGATGCGCGTGTGTGACCTCCCGTTGTCGGCGACCATGGTCTCCCACTACGAGTCGAACGGTATCGAGGAGTTGTACCCGCCGCAAGTCGCCGCCGTGGAGGCCGGTGTCGCAGACGGCGGCCGGGCCGTCGCCGCGATTCCGACGGCCAGTGGCAAGACGTTCATCGCCGAACTGGCGATGCTCACCGCCGACGGCCCGGGTCTCTACATCGTCCCACTCCGCGCGCTGGCCCGCGAGAAGTACGAGACGTTCGCCAAACTCCCCGGCGTGAGCGTCGGCATCTCGACTGGTGACTTCGACTCGGCCGAAGAGGACCTCGGCGACCACGACATCGTCGTCGCCACGAGCGAGAAGGTCGATTCGGCGATTCGAAACGGAGCGTCGTGGGTCGAAGACCTCGCGTGCGTGGTCGTAGACGAAGTTCACCTGCTGGGTGCACCGGGGCGAGGTCCCACGCTCGAAATCACGCTGGCGACGCTCCAGCGACGCGTCCCCGACCTGCAACTCGTCGCACTGTCGGCGACAGTCGACAACCCGGAGGTCATCGCGGCGTGGCTAGACGCCGAACTCGTCGAGAGCACGTGGCGACCGGTCTCGCTTCGAACCGGTGTCTACGCCGATGGAACCGTCGAGTTCGACGACGACTCGTCGCTGGCGGTCGACGTCCCACCGATTGGGCCGAACGACGACGGTGCCACCGAGGCAACTGTCTCGCTCGTCGCCGACGCCGTCGAGAACGGTGGCCAGTGTCTCGCGTTCGTCCGGTCACGCCGGGAAGCGGAGACGCTCGCCGACAGACTCGCCGACGAAGACCTCTCGCCCGCACCTGACCTCGGCGACGAACTGGCCGAACTCGGTGGGACGACGACGGGTCAGCGCCTCTCTGAGTGTGCGCGGACTGGCGTCGGATTCCACCACGCTGGCTTGCGAAGCACACACCGCGCCGCCGTCGAAAACGCGTTCCGTGACCGGCGACTCTCGGTCATCTGCGCGACGCCGACGCTCGCGGCGGGCGTGAACGTCCCTGCTCGACGGGTCGTCATCCGCGACCAGAAGCGCTACACCGGCGACTCGATGGCGTGGATACCTGTCCTCGACGTCCACCAGATGTGCGGCAGGGCGGGGCGTCCCCACCTCGACCCCTACGGTGAGGCGGTCCTCGTCGGCGACGAGTCGGTGAGAGACGAACTCGTCGAACGATACGTGACGGCGGACGCAGAGGCGGTCGACTCCCAGTTCGCCGACCCCGAAGCGTTGCGGACGCACGTGCTCTCGGTCGTCGCCTCCGGGTTCGCCGACTCACTGGACGGCATCGCCGACGTGTTCTCTGCGACCTACTACGCGCACCAACACCCGAACGTCTCCCTCGCCGACCTCGTGGACGACGTGGTCTCCGACCTCGAATCGATGGAGATGCTCTCTGTCGATGGCGAGTCGCTGTCGGCGACGACCTTCGGGGCACAGACTTCGCGACAGTACGTCTCGCCGACGACTGGCGCGCGAATCATCGCCGGTGTCCGGACTATCTCCGAGATGGCCGACGAGAACGTGACGGCGCGGACTGCGTTGGAAGTCGTCTGCGACACACCCGACATGCACGACACGTACCTCGGGAATCGAGAGCGAGCGCTCATGTACCAGTACGCGCGGACGCACGCCGCCGAGTTCACCACCGCGATGCACGAGGCCGACCCGTTCGAAGACTGGTTGACCGCGGTCAAGACCGCCCGCATCCTCCACGAGTGGTCCGAGGGCGCGGACATCGAGGACCTGGTCGACCGCTATCGCATCGGGCCGGGTGACCTCGAATCGCGCGTCGAACGCGCCGAGTGGCTTTTGGGTGCCGCGGATGCGCTCTGTGCTGCGCTCGACACCGACGTTCCCGAGTTCCGTGAAGTTCGAGCGTTGCTCTCGCCGTAACCAACCGGCGTCGTCCCCCCACGCTCGACCCGACAGTTTACGTCGTCCCACTGAGACGTTCGCCTCACGAGATGATAGTCGAGGCTACGTTGTTCGTCGCTGGCCTCGCCGCCCTCGTCTTCGGTGCCGACCGGGCCGTGACCGCGGCAGCGGAAGTCGCGCGGTTCTACGGCGTCTCGGAGTTCTTCATCGGCGTGACGCTCATCTCTGTGGGAACGTCGCTTCCGGAGATGACTACCTCCATCGTCGCTGCGTCCTACGGTGCGGGCGACATCGTCGTCGGGAACATCGTCGGGTCGGAGACGTCGCAGATTACCCTCGCTATCGGCATCGTCGCGCTCATCACGCCAATCGTGGCGAAGCGCCGCGAGGTGATGGTCTACGGCGGGGCGATGACGCTGGCGATGATTATCATGCTCCTCACGCTCGAAGACGGCGTCGTCCAGCGCTCCGAGGGGTTTCTGATGATGCTCGCGTACGTGAACTTCGTCTACACCCTCTACACCAACGAAGGCGGGGCGGAAATCGCCGAAGAAGTCGTCGAAGAAGAAGAGACTCCCGAGCGAGGACTGCCGCGCGTCGTGTTCGGCCTCCTGTTGGTCGTCGTCGGGGGACAGGTGATGGTGACGAACGGCATCGAACTCGCACGCCTCGTCGGTATCTCCGAGTACTTCGTCGGGTTACTCACCGGTCTCGGGACGACGGCCCCGGAAATCGTCGTCGCCGGCATCGCCGCGAAAGAGGGCCGCGGCGGTATCTCGGTGGGCGCGATTCTCGGGAGCAACATCACGGACCCCGTCTTCTCGCTCGGTATCGGCGCACTCGTCGCCGACGTCGTCGTCACCGACCTCGCGTCTGTGACACTCTCCGGTGTCTACATGCTCGCCGTCTCACTGGTCGTCTTGGCGCTGTTCTACTGGCGCGAGGGAATCGACCGACGGGCGGCACTCGTCTGTATCGGCCTGTATCTTCCGACGTTCGTGGTGTTGTGAGACTGGGTCGTTGACCCACGGCGACGGGCGAGCATCGAACCGTAGTGATTGGTCCCCACCCGAGAAAGTCGCTTCGGGATGGCGTTTTAAGATTCGTGGGGCCGTAAGCGAAGCTATGGGCATCACATACGAGGACTTCCTCGACCTGGACTACGAACCGTCTGCCGAGGAACTCGTCTGCACCTTCCGAATCGACCCCGCGACCGGAATGACGCCCGAGGCGGCAGCGAGTCGCGTCGCCTCAGAGTCCTCCAACGGGACGTGGGCCGCACTCCAGACCGGCGAAGACTTCACCGACATGGGTGCGACAGCGTTCTCCATCGACGGTGATATCATCAAAGTCGCCTACCCCGCCGGACTGTTCGAACCCGGCAACATGCCGCAGGTGCTCTCGTGCATCGCCGGCAACATCATGGGGATGAAAGCGGTCGACACCATCCGACTGATGGACTGCGAGTGGCCCGAATCCATCGTCTCGTCGTACCCCGGCCCCCTCTTCGGGTCGTCGGTCCGAGAGGAGATATTCGGCGTCACCGACCGTCCCACCACCGCGACAGTCCCCAAGCCGAAGGTCGGCCTCTCGACGAAAGCGCACGCCCAAGTCGGGTACGACGCGTGGGTCGGCGGCGTGGACCTCTTGAAGGACGACGAGAACCTGACCGACCAGGAGTTCAATCCCTTCACCGACCGCCTCACGGAGTCGCTGTCGCTCCGCGACGACGCCGAAGACGAGACGGGAGAGACGAAGTCGTACCTCATCAACGTCACCGGAGACACCCAGACGATGCTGGACCGCGTGGACGAGGTTGCCGCGCAGGGTGGCGAGTACGTCATGGTCGACATCGTCACCGCCGGATGGGCGGGCCTCCAGACCGTCCGCGAGCGAACCGAGAAACACGGCATCGCCATCCACGCCCACCGGGCGATGCACGCCGCCTTCGACCGAATGCCGACTCACGGCGTCTCGATGCGCGTCCTCGCGCAGGTGTCGCGCCTCTGTGGCGTCGACCAACTCCACACCGGGACGGCGGGCCTTGGCAAACTCGCGAACGAAGACACCGTCGGCATCAACGAGTGGATGCGGAGTGACCTCTACGGGATGACCGACGTGCTCCCCGTCGCGTCCGGCGGTCTCCACCCTGGTCTCCTCCCCGACTTGCTCGACGCGACAGGAACGAACGTCTGTGTCCAACTCGGCGGCGGTATCCACGGCCACCCGGACGGTACCCGCGCCGGCGCAGTCGCACTTCGGGCGGCCATCGACGCCTACGTGGACGGGAAACCGATTACCGAGGCCGCAGAAGAGACACCTGAACTCGCCGTCGCCCTCGACAAGTGGGGCACCGAGACGCCGCGGTAACGGTACCGAGTCGTCGCTTTTGTCGCTGTTTTTCTGAGGACAGAGGAGCCGTCTCGCCTCGTGAAGCGTGGGTTCTCCGAGCGAAGATGTAGGCCATTTGTGGGGTTCGATTACAACACCAGTAGATAATCTCCCTGAATACCACGGGATTAGGTACGACTTGCGTACCAGACAGTATCATCAATAATAATTGGTGCGAGAGGTTTAACAGGTCGGTTTTTCTCGGCTACGGTAGCAGCACGCAATTCCCACAGAAGCGCCGTGAAACGCGTTCTCTGTCAATAATTGCGCCAATTACAATCATATATACCAGCAATGAAAATTCGGACAAAACTCGTCGCGCTGTGCCTCGCTATCTCTCTGATACCAGTTTCGGTAGTCGGCGTGGCTGGCGTACAGAACATGCAGTCAGTTGGGTCGTACGCACAAGACCAGAGTACGGACCACCTCGAAGGACAGATTACGGGAGAACTGAACAACACTGTCGACGCGAGACAAGAGGGGATTCAGAACCTGCTCAACTCGCGGCAGGTGAACGCACGCTCACTCGCGGACTCCGCGCCGGTGCAGAACTATCAAGCCGCGAGTGCGGGAGAGATGAAACTCGTCCAGCGACAAAGCCAGAAGCAACTCGGCTACATGGCGCTGCAGATGCGAAGCACCATCGAGACCACGAAGCGGACTATCCTCGAAGAGGAGTACGACGGCCGGGCGTGGGACGACCTCTCCGCGGCGGAACAACAGACAGTCAAAGACCAGGTGGAAGCGACACTCGCCGGAACGTCCGGTGACGTGACGCGCCCGGACGGAACGATGTCTCCCATGTTCCAACCGGGGTACATCGGCGACACGGGGTACGCGTACATCATCGACGGCGAGTCGAAAGTCGTCGCACACCACAGTCTCGCCGACGGTTTCGACCTCGAAGACGACGCGGACTTGACCGTCTTCGAAGACGTTCACTCGACTATCGACTCGTCACCGGCGGTTCGAAACGGCGAGGAGTGGGGTATCGTCGAGTACGAGTGGGAAGACACCACGCAACCGGGGAGTCCCCTCGAGAAGAAGTTCGTCGCGTACACCTACTACGAAGACTTCGACTGGGTCGTCGCCCCGAGCGTCTACTACTACGAACTCCAGACGACTGCCCTCGCGGACGCAGAGGCAGGTATCGAGGACTCCTTCGAGAACTACCTTCGGACGCGAACCGTCGCAGTCAACGGCGAAGAGATGCCCGCGTACGACGAGATTATCCTCACCGACGAGGACGGAAACGGAATCGTCCGTGCGGCGCGAACCGACGGCGACGTCGTCGCCGAATCTGTCGACACGTCGTACTCCAACAGTAACTGGTTCGGCGCGACGAAGTCGCTGGAGAAAGGTGCAGTACACGTCGGCCAGGTCCGAACGGTCGACGAGAAGGCGAAAGGATACATCTCGACGCCAGTCTACCGCGACGGCGAGTTCGCAGGCGTCGTCGCACTCCGACTCGACTACGAAGTCTTCAACGCGGTGCTCGACGGCATCACAGTCGGCGAAACCGGGCACCTGACCATGGTGAACGACAGGGGTGAACTCATCACCGACGGCGCGACCAACTTCGGTGAGGTCGAATCAGCAGTCGCGACCACGGAGTACGTCCTCTCGGACACGAAGGGACTCCAAACCTACGAGCAATCGACCGACAGTAGTGCCGGTGACAGCTACTACGTCGGGCACGCGCCACTCGACTTCGGGGACACGCAACTCACACTCGTCGCGACGGTTCCGGAACAGGACGTGACGGCACCGAGCGAACAGTTGGGAGACGCGCTTCGTGACCGAACCGACTCCGCGCGGAACTTCCTGCTCTTGCTCGTCGGCGGCATCGTCGTCGTCGTCGTCGGACTCGGGTTCGCCGCGGCGAGGTACTTCTCGGAACCCATCGAAGCACTCCGGGACCAAGCGCAACTGCTCGCCCGGGGACGATTCGAAGACGATATCGACGTCGACGCCACCGACGACGAACTCGGCGAACTCGTCGTCGCGTTCGAGGAGATGCAAGAGAACCTGCAACGACAGGTGTCCGAACTCCAGACCGTCGGCGAACGACTGGGTGACGGGAACCTCGACCAGGAACTCCGCACGGACCTCCCCGGTGCGTTCGGCGCGATTATGACCGACCTCGAAGCGGGTATCGAGAAGTTACAAGACGGATTCGTCGAGGTGCAATCGGTCGCCGACGAGTTCGCGGAAGTGAGCACCGAAACCGTCGCCAGTGCCGAGGAAATCGAGTCTGCGAGTCAAGAGACTGCGCAGTCCGTCGAAGAGATTGCCCACGGTGCAGAACAGCAGACCGAGCAACTTCAGGTCGTGGCCAACGAGATGAACGACCTCTCGGCGACCATCGAGGAAGTCGCCGCCTCCGCCGACGGTGTCGTCCAGACGGCGAACCAGGCGGTGGACCTCGCAGAACAGGGCCGCGAACACGCCGCGGACGCCACAGACGAGATTTCGACCATCGAGGCGGAGGCCACCGACGCCGTCGAACAGGTCGAATCCCTCGGCGACCAAATCGGCGAAATCAACGAAATCGTCCAACTCATCACCGACATCGCCGAGCAGACGAACCTGCTCGCGCTGAACGCCTCCATCGAGGCCGCACGTGCGGGTGAGGCAGGTGAAGGCTTCGCCGTCGTCGCGAACGAAATCAAGGCACTCGCGAACGAAGCGAGCGAGGCGACCGACGAAGTCGAAGCGCGCATCGACGAGATTCAGGACCGAACCGACGACACCGTAGACGACATGCAAGAGATGCACGAGAGCGTCGAAGCAGGGTCCGAGACAATCGAGGACGCCATCGAGATGTTCGACGACATCTCCGATGCGATTCGAGAGGCTGAACACGGGGTCACGGAGATATCCGAGGCCACCGAAAATCAGGCCGTCTCGACCGAAGAAGTCGTCTCGATGGTCGACGACGTGTCGAGCGTCAGCGAGGAGACCACGTCCGAAGCGAGCACCGTCTCGGCCGCGACAGAAGAACAGACTGCGGCGTTGAACGAAGTCACGAAGAACATCCAGCAGGTGTCGGCGTCTGCACAGTCGCTCAACGACCTCGTCGGTGAGTTCGACGTTGGAGCAACCGACTCCGGCACGCAGACCGCAGAGACCACGACCGGTACAGCATCTGACGCGCAAGCGAACGTAACGGGTAGCGCAGCACGCGACGTCGATGCCGCCCTCGCAGACGGTGGGTCTGACGCTCCGTCACGCACGGACGACTGAGACCTCCGGAGACCGACACCGGTCGGCCTCCTGTTCGGCATTACCGGTCGACTTCGCCCATAATCGTATCGAGGCTCCCGAGCGAAGCGATGAGGTCCGGAATGTACTCACCTTCGGCCATCTCCGGAAGCGCTTGGAGGTTCGAGAACGAGGGGCCACGAATCTTGAACCGGGCCGGTTTGTCCGTCCCGTCGGCACGGATGTAGATGCCGAGTTCACCTTTTGCCGCCTCGACAGCGCGGTAGACCTCGGTATCGTCTGCCGGTTTGATGGTCCGAGGGACGTTCGCCTGAATCGTCCGCTCGTCTTCTGGCCAGTCTTCGAGCAGGTCGACACACTGGTCGATAATCTTTGCAGACTCCTCGACCTCTCGGAGTCGAACGAGCAGGCGCGCGAAGTTGTCGCACTCCTCTTCGACGACGACGTCCCAGTCGAGTTCGTCGTAGTAGCCGTAGGGGTCGTCGCGGCGAAGGTCGTAGTCGATGCCAGACCCGCGGGCGACGGGACCGGTGACGCCGTAGGATTTGGCGACGTCCGGTGGGAGGACACCCGTATCGACCGTCCGGGCCTGCAGAATCTCGTTCGCCGTCAGCAGGTCGTGATACTCTTCGAGTTTCGCGGGCAGGCCGTCGACGAACGTCCGAATCTTCTCGAAGAACTCCTCGCGCGGTTCGGGGAGGTCCCAGACGACGCCACCGAGACGGAAGTAGTTGAACATCAATCGCTGGCCGGTCAGGTCTTCGAGGATGTTCTGGACGAGTTCGCGGTCACGCAGGGCGTACTGGAACGTCGCCGTGAAGTCGCCGATGACGTCGAGTGCGTAGGCCCCGACGGCGAGCATGTGCGAGAGGATGCGACTCGACTCGGCCGCCATCGTCCGAATCACTTGCGCGTACTCGGGCACCTCGACGTCGGCGAGTGCCTCTGCGGTCCGCGCGTAGGCCCACTCGCTGAGGAGGCCGGCACCGCCCCAGTCCCAGCGGTCGGGGTACGGCATAATCTGGTGGCGGTAGGTTCCCTGCTGACACATCTGCTCTTCACAGCGGTGGATGTAGCCGATGTCGGGTTCCACGTCGACGACTTGCTCGCCGTCGAGGACCACCTGGAGGTGCATCACGCCGTGGGTCGCCGGGTGGTGCGGCCCGATGTTGAGGAGCATCGTGTTGTCCTCGGCCCACCCGTCTTTGTGTAGCGGGTTCGCGTTCTCGTCGTACCTGACGAGTTGTGGCCGCTGTTGGTCGTAGTCGCGGCTGAGTGGATGTCCCTGCCACGTCTCGGGGAGGAGGATGCGGCGAAGGTCCGGGTGGTCTTCGTACTGGATACCGACGAGGTCGTAGGCCTCGCGTTCGTGCCACGCCGCTGTGCGAAAGACGGGGGCAGCAGACTCACTGACCGGTTCTGACCGAGACGTGGGGACGACGACACTCAGTTCGTGTGTCGGGTCGTCGTACGACTTCAGGTGGTAGACAGACTCGTAGCGGTCTTCGTACTCCTGTGCGGTCACACACGAGAGGTGGTCGAACCCCAGTTCGTCTCGCAGTGTCGAGAGGACCGCCTGCACATCGTCGGGGCGAATCGTCACTTCTGGGGCGTGGACGTGCGTGTCGAGGTCGACGATAGCGTCACCGACGTGGCGTCGGAGTCGGTCGGGAAGCGACATCACCGTCGATGACACCTGTGGAGGATTGGATGACATACCGGGTTCGATACGCTAGTGTTCGTTCACGAACCGGTTCGGCGTTCTGCCTCACTGGTGCGGCGGGTATTTATTGAGAAGTGTGGTCAACTAACTCACATGAAATCGCTTCGGCTACGTCTCCACCCGGACGACGAACAGATGCACCCGATGCACGCATTTGTGGTCGAACACGAAGCGTTCGAGCAGACGCGATTGCTCCACTGGAACCCCGCTGTCAGTGAGGTGAACACCATCATCTTCGAAGTCGTCGGGACCGACGTCGAGGCGTATCGGGACGCACTCGACGCGAGTCCGTCCGTTCTGTCGTACGAGGTGGTTCCGACGGGTGGTGAGACGTTTTATCTCTCGGTTCAGGACCGACTCGACGTGACGGCCGCCGAGCAGACGACCGCGTTCACGCAGGACGGTCTCGTCGTCGTCCCGCCGGTCGTCTTCGACGGCGACGGGTCGATTCAGGTCACTGTCGTCGGCACCACCACCGCCTTGCAGTCGGCAGTCGACGAGACGCCGGACGGTATCGACGTAGAAGTGCTCCAGGTTCGACAGTACGCTGGTGAAACAGAGCTCTCTGCCCCAACCCTCTCGCGTCGCCAACGAGAGGCGGTCGACGAAGCAGTCGCCTGCGGCTACTATCGAGAGCCGCGCGAAGGAACCGTCTCAGAAGTGGCAGACAGACTCGGTTGTTCAGCGGGAACTGCGGCAGAGCACCTCAGGAAAGCGGAGATGAAGGTCATGTCTGCTGTCGCCGACGAGTGTGGTGTCGAGTGACTATGGTTCGACCCACGGTTCGGTCGTCCCTTCGCCGAACAGTTCGCGCATCAAGATGACGATGCTCTCGGGCGGGAACTGCCCGCGTTCGGTGACGATGGCGTCCACGTAGCGCGGGGGCGTCACGTCGAACGCCGGATTCTTGACGGTCGGATTCCCCAACTCCGTGAGCGTCTCGTCGTCGATGACCTCGTCCGTGTCTCGCATCTCGATATCGACGGTGTGGCCAGTCATCGTTCCCGGGTGGAGTTTGAGTGTCTGTGCGGCGACCATGATTGGCGTGCCTCTATCGCGGGCGTTGACCGCGAGCCCACTCGTTCCAATCTTGTTGATGACGCTCCCGTCTGCCGCGACGGCGTCCGCACCGACCAGCACGTGGTCCACGTCGTTGAGGTAGCGCCGGGCCGCCGAGTCGACGATGAGCGTCACGGGGACGCCCATCTCGTGGAGTTCTCTCGCCGTGATGTGCCCCTGATTCCGCGGGCGCGTCTCTTTGACGATAGCCTCGATGTGTTTTCCTTGCTCGACTGCGGCTTCGACGCACGCGAGGGCGTCCGTCGAGTGGCAGTGGGTCATGATGACGTCGCCGTCGCGGAGGCGGTTCGCACCGACGTGGCCGAGGTCGGCCTGTGCCCGGTCGAGGCGGGCACAGAACTCGTCTGCCGATTCGACGACGTTCTGTCGGAGTCCCTCGACGGTGGTGCTCGACATCCCGCGGAGGACGTACCGAAGGGCGTTGGGGAGACTCACGGCGGTCGGACGGGTCTCGTAGAGCGTCCGGGCCGCCGCACGGAGTTCACCCCGAAACGCCTCCGGGTCGGTGGCGTCGCTCTCTTGGGCCTGCGTCCGGAGGGCACGGGCCACCGCGTCGGCGATGGTCGCCGCACCGCGAATCTCCATCGTGTCGATTTCGTCCGCGATGCGTCGCACCTCGGGGTGTACGCGCTCGTCCATACGCTGAACTACGTCGGTGGAGTGGAAAAAAGGTCGCTGCGGTGGTGGGTTCTGCGAGACGCGTCCAGCGAGGTCGGATTACACGCGGTCGACTAGCGCCTCGTCGGGGTGCCGGACGCGAACCATCTCGACGCGTTCGGTCAGGTCCACCGCGTCCGCGAGTTTGTCTGGTGACTCCGCGTGGATGGTAAAGAGCGATTCTCCCTCGGCGGCCATCTCACCAGTCCGGTGGTGGAGTTCGATACCCGCAGCGGGGTCTCTCGGCGCGCCCGCACGTCTGGCGATTTCGTTCACGAGACGGTTGTTGATGTGGGTTATCACACCATCTCTGTCTGCGCGGGCGGTGTGCGTGTGTCGGCCGGGGACGAGGTCCGTCGCCACCACGTCGGGGTCGCCGTTCTGTGCCGCGAGAATCTCTCTGAACGTCTCACGAGCAGTCCCAGAGTCGAGTATTTCAGCGGCGTCTGCGTCGACACCAGCAGACTCGAACAGGAGGTCGGCGAGGCGAATCGCTTTCACGCGCAGGTCGTTGGGGCCGCCACCCGCGAGTGTCGCGAGTACCTCGCGCGCTTCGAGGACTGGGCCGACGCCGCGCCCGACCGGTGCGACGCCGTTCGTAATCGCACACTCGACTGCCATCCCGAGGTGGGACCCCACGCGGTTGAAGTCCTCGGCGAGTTCACGCGCCTCGGCGAGACTCTCGACTTTCGCCCCCTCGCCGTAGGGGATGTCGACCACGACGTGCGTCGACCCGGCGCTCTTCTTCTTCGAGAGGACAGAGGCGATGAGTTGCCCCCGAGGGTCGATAGAAAGCGGTGTCTCTGCGCGGATGATTCGGTCGTCGACGGGCGAGAGGTTCACCGCACCGCCCCAGACGAGACACCCGCCTGTCTCACCCACGATGTCGCGAATCTCTTCGACAGAGAACTCCACGTCGCAGAGGACTTCCATCGTATCGGCGGTTCCGGCGGCGGACGTGACCGCCCTCGACGACGTTTTGGGAATCTTCAGACCGGCGGCGGCGACGATTGGGACGAGAATCGGGGTGACACGGTTGCCCGCGACGCCGCCGATAGAGTGCTTGTCTGCGATTATCGACTCGTCCCACGTGATGGACTCGCCCACGTCGGCCATGCACTCGGTGAGGTGGAGCGTCTCTTCCATCGACAGGCCGTTCGTGTACGTCGCCGAGACGTACGCGCCGAGTTCCACGTCTGCGAGGCGTTCTTCGTAGATGTCGCGGACGATACGCCCGAGTTCGTGTCGTTCGAGTTCGATGTCGTTGAGTTTCTTTCGGATGTAGTAGACCGAGTTGGGTTGGGGTGCGACGGACACGTCGATGGTGCCCTCGATGTGTCCAAGTCGGCGTGTCACGCCGAGAGTTCCCTCGGAGACGAGTTCGTCGGTCAACTCCACGATACCGATGGTCGTTCGGTCGTCGTGCCGGAGTTGGATGCGTTCGAGGGCGTGCACGCCGAGTTCTGCCGCATCCGACTCGTTGAGGATGACCGTGGGAGAGCGCGTCCCGATGTCGATGGGTTCGGCGACGAGTTGCATAGGTGAACTTCGAGCGAGTGTGACATAAACGGACCTCGCGGAGTCTCAGTTGATACGTCACGATTCCTCAGACGCGAGAACCACGCCGTCGTTATATCGGATTTCCGAGCGTCTTGACGACTAGGGGTGTACGTGACATGGCAACGAACGATTTCGAGAGTACCGTCGCGGGGGTGACCGTCCACGCAGAGGCACACCCACTCAGCGTGTGGTTCGTCCTCGCGCTGAGGGTCGTAATGGGCATCGCATTCGCCGTCTCAGGCGTCGAGAACATCGGTAGTGGGTTCGATGCACGGAATTACCTCCTGTATTCCGTCGTCGAAAACGGAAGTCCCGTCGCCGACCTGTTCGTCGTACTGGGTGGGAACGACCTGTTCGTCCAGTTCGTCAACGTCGTCGTCCCGTGGGGCGAGTTGTTCATCGGTCTCGCCCTCGTCTTCGGCGTCGCGACTCGACTGGCGGCCTTCTCCGGTGCGGTGATGATGGCCCTGTTCTACCTTGGGAACTGGAACATCGAAAACGGCGTCGTCAACCTCACCTACATGGTCGTCTTGCTCGCAATCGCGGCGTTCGGTGCGGGCCGTATCCTCGGCCTCGACCTGTTCGTCGAACGCTACCGCGTCGGCGGCGTCCCACTCGTCGAACGCTACCCTGCGCTCGACTACGTCCTCGGGTGAGAGCCGTTTCACTCACGAGTGTGTCTGTGTTGGTAGAGCGAGGTGAGGATGGTGGAAGGGCGACGTAAACGCCGCCCTGCATGGTGATGGAAAATCGAGGAGGTGGCGACCCAGTTGGAGGAGGGTCGCCAACACGGGCTGACGCGAGTGTGCTGGTTAGTGGCGTTGCAGATGCCTACGGACAGGCGCGCACCGACGAGAGGTGGTGATGGTTGCTGGGGTGATGGTTGCGGTGGTGGTGGGGGAGTCGTCGATGCGTGCTGGGGTGCCGATTGGTGGTGGTGGTGATGGGCCGATGGAACGTCGAGCACCCGGGACTCCGCGTCAGCGCGCAGGCGGGGGTTCCGATTAGGCGAGGTGGGAGTCGACGAGACCCTTCAGGTCGTCGTACCCGCGGACGCCGACAATCTGCTCGGCGACTTCGCCGTCGGCGAAGAGGACCATCGTCGGGACGCCACGAACCTGATACTGCGCGGCGAGTTGCTGGTTCGCGTCGACGTCGACTTTCACCATCGCGGCGTCGGTGTTCTCGGCGAGTTGCTCGACGGTTGGTTCGAGCATCTTGCACGGACCACACCAATCTGCGTAGAAGTCGGCGAGGACGACGTCGTACTTCGAGACGGCGTCGTTCAGCTCGTCGGCACCGTTTACGTAGATTGGCTCCAAGGGTGCTTCGGCGACTTCCTCGACGGCACCACTGCCGTCACCGCGGAGCTTGGATTCGAGTTGTTCGCGTTTTTGCTGACGAATTTCGTTCAGTTCGTCGTCGGACATACCTATCGGTATCGTCCCCACCCTAATAACGGTTTTGCACATTTCGAACAATAGTAATCGTGAGACGGTATGGCATCTCAGAGGTGGAGACGCGTAGAAAAAGCGGCGGGTCGCGGGTCGCGACGAGCGCTACTCGACGTAGAGTGAGTAGGTGATGACCGCGAACCCGATGAGTGTCAGTATCGAGTCGATGAGCACGCCTGTCGCCAGGTCGACGGCGAGGAGAACGTCGAACGCGCCAGCGAGGAGAGCACCCGAGGTGACGACTCCGAACCCGATAGCCAACGCTCGAAGCGACGGCGAGCGAGTTCGTCTGTACGCCTTGTAGCTGAAGTAGGTGATGAGGCCGCCGAGGACGAGAATTCCCGTCTTGACGACGATGATGAACGTCGTCACCGTCGGCGACGCGGACAGGTGTCCCATCTACGTCTCCCTCCGGACTTGCGTCCAGATATCTGCAATCCGTTCTTCGGGCGTCTGTTCGGGCCGGCCGACGGCCACGTCGAAATCCCGGTCTTCGTTGAGGGCGATTCGCACCTCGTCGAACGCTACCTCGTACGTCGTCGCGTGGTGACCATCGGCCCGAATCTGCGTTCCTTCTGCGAGGAGCGCTGCATCGGTGAGTAAGTCCAACTTTCGGTACGTGGTCGAAAGCGGGATGTCACACGTATCTGATATTTCACTTGCCGTCATGGGTTCTTCGAGTCCTCTGATGATGGCTCGTGCGTCCGCGTCGTCGAGCGCGTCGAGCACCGCCGTTAGTTCGGCCGACTCCATCGCGGACCGGTCGCGCGCCATTACGCAGACACTCCGGCGAGAGCCTTATTAACCCACCGGGTCATCGTCGTCTCCTGTACCGATTTCGGTGGTTCTGGTGTACGAACCCTCCTTTCTGTGGGCACCCGCTCGGCGCAGAACCGATGGTGTCTGGCAGACACCGCTCGCACCCGTCACCTGTGGCACCGCGCAGTTGTTACAACTCTCGCAGACGACGCGCGTGTCCCCAGACACGTCGGGTCCGAGGAGTCGCGCCGGAAGTTCGGGTTCCGCGTAGAACGGGCGGGCCATCCCGACAGCGTCGCACGCATCTCCGAGGAGGTTGTCGATTTCGCCTCGCTCGCGGATACCACCTTCACAGAACACGGGGACGGCAACTTTCTCGCGGACGCGACGACACAGTGAGGCGTTCCACGCCGGGTCGAAGTCGTACCACGCCGCTTCGATGCGGTTCCCGAGTTCGACGAGTCGTGCCCGCACTGGCCCGCCGAACGCATCCGCGTACCCCTCGCGGTACCGTTCGTCTCGCCACGCACGCGCCGGGAACGACCCACGAACGATACTCGCATCCCAGAACACGGACCCCGAGACGGGGACCAACGCGTCGTATCCGTAGTCCGCCAGTCGGCGACAGATGTCGACTGCGTCGTCTTCGGTCAAGTGGGGGCGAAGTCCCGGCGGGGCGGCAGTCTCCGCGGGAACCTTCGTCATCAGCGGAACGTCCCCTGCGTGCGCTCGAATCTCGTCGGCGACGACTTCGAGGAACCGGACACCGTCTGCGAACTCGTCGTCGCGGCGGTTGTAGAACGGCGAGAGGAACTGGTGGACGATGCCCATGTTCGCGCCGGCGATGTGGACGACGTCGTATCCGGCGTCGACGGCCATCGACGCGGACCGTCCGAAGTCGGCGGCGAGTTCGTACACCTCCTCGGTGGTCAACACGTGCGCGTCGTAGTCGAGAAAGCCGAGTGCGTCGAGGAGTCGGAGCAAGCGAGGCGGACGTGAGACGGCGAGTTGCCGAAGTGTGGGGTGTTCCCGGCGATACTCGGCGTGCCACGTCTCCATACTCCGTAATCCACCGTGTTCCAACTGGATGGCAATCGCCGACCCGTGGGCGTGGATTCGGTCCGTCACCGTCCGGAGGGAGTCGACGAACGTCGGGTCGGAGACGCGAGTCATCCCCGGCGCGGCGCACCCCCCGTTCTCTCTGACGATGGTCGCCCCCTGACAGACGAGGCCAGCGCCAGCCTTCGCGGCGGGTTCGAGTTCGGATGCCAGTATCTCGGGTGCATCCGCTCCGTTGCCGGCGCATTCGAGTAACGGTGCGCGGTACAGTCGATTCCGGAGTGTGAACCCACCGACGTCGACTGGGTCCTCGAGTCGAGGGGTGGTCATACGAGCGACGTAGGGTTCGAGAGAGGTAAACTAGCACACTGAGAGGGACCACCGACAGTTCTGCCGCTGGTCAATCTTCTTACCAATCGCTCCCCTTTGCCGTCTCATGGAACCCAAATCGTTTCGCTACGATTCGGAGGTCCCCCCGGGTGAAGTGCGGCACCTCCGCTACGAGATTAGCGAAACCTATCTCGGAGACCCGGTCGAGATACCGGTCACTATCATCAACGGTGAGCACGGCGGTCCCTCGGTGTTCATGAACGCCGCCCTCCACGGCGACGAACTCAACGGCGTGAAGGTGATGCAGGAGGTGGCGAGTCGGTACGACCCGTCGGATATCCACGGGACACTCGTCTGCATCCACGTCGCGAACGTTCCCGGCTATCTCGCCCAACAGCGCTACATCCCTATCTACGACCTCGACCTGAACCGGTCGTTTCCCGGTCGGGACGGGGCCAACACCGCAGAGCGAATGGCGAACCAGATTTACCGACACTTCGTCGAACCCTGTGACATCGGCATCGACTTCCACACGTCGACCCGGAATCGGACGACGATGTACCACGTCCGCGCCGACATGACTCGCCCCGACGTCGCCCGTCTCGCGCGGGCGTTCGGTGCCAACCTCATCCTCTCGGGAGAGGCCGAAGCGAGTTCCTTGCGGACCGTCGCGACCAACGACGGCATCCCGACGATTACCGTCGAGATGGGTCGCGCCCACCGATTCCAACCCGCGCTGGTGGACCGGGCACTCGACGGCGTCGAGAGTGTGCTCGCCGAGTACGGTGTCCTCCCCGACGTTCCCGTCAGTTGGCCGGGATGGACGCGCATCATCGACTCCGCGAGAGACAAGACGTGGCTTCGCGCCGACGTGGGTGGACTCGTCGAGATGCAGTACGGCGAAGTCCCACTCGTCCACGAGGGTGAGACCATCTGCACCATCTCCGACCACTTCAAGACGAGAGAAAAGCGCGTCGCGGCACCCTTCACCGGCCTCGTCGTGGGCGTCCTCCAGAATCCAGTCGCTGCACCGGGCCACCCGCTGTGCCACCTCGTGAGCGTCGACGACGCGACACTCCGCGAGATAGAACGGGAAATCGAGGCCGGAGAGTTCACCGAACGGCCGTGGAGTTAGGGCCGACTGTGGAGTGAGGTGCGTCGCGTCGTCCGAACTCCTGTGTGAGGCGCCTCACTCGTCTGCGCCCACCTGTTCGTGCGTGTGGTGGTAGAATCGGACGTGTGGGCGACCATCACGTTCCACCGGGTCGAAACAGATCCGCCGGTAGCGAGTGTTGTCGAGCAGGTTGACCATCAGTCCGTGGTCGTGCATCGACACAGAGTCGTACGGCGTCGAGCAGACGGGGCACTGGTCGGTAGTCGGTGACGGAGTCGAATCTGGCACAGTTCCTCTACACCTCGATTCGGGCGCAAAAACGAAGACAGTTTGCGGAAGTCGACTCCGCAATCAGAGCGTGTTGGTCATGCCGCCGTCGACGACGAGCGATTCCCCGTTGACGTAGTCCGCGAGGTCGCTGGCGAGGTACAGCGCCGCGTTTGCCACGTCGTCGGGATGGCCCTCGCGCCGTGACGGAATCGTCTCGATGTAGTCATCTTCTGCCTCGGTTCCAAAGATGGGGACGTCTTCGGTGGTCATCGTCGTCTCGATGAGGCCGGGGTGAATCGCGTTGACCCTGATACCCTCCGGGCCGAGTTCGTCGGCCAGAGCGTAGGTTAGAAGTTTTACAGCACCCTTCGAGGCGTGATACGTCGAAAAGCCAGCAGACCCACGGAGACCCGCCACGCTAGACAGGTTGATGATGTTCCCGCCCTCGCCGCGGTCGACCATCTTCTTCGCTGCTTCCTGTGCACCGAAGTAGACGCCTTTGACGTTGATGTCCATCAACTGGTCGTACTCGTCTTCGGTCGCTTCGAGGAAGTTGTGTTGCCGGAAGATACCCGCGTTGTTCACCATCACGTCGACGCCGCCGAACTCGTCCGCCGCATCGACGGCGGCGGCGAGTTGGTCGAGGTTCGTCACGTCGCACTCGACGAACGTCGCACTCGCGTCTGTCTCCGACTCGACGAATTCGTGTGTCGGGGTCCCGCCTTCGCGCGGGTCAGACTGAATGTCTGCGACGACGATGTCGCATCCTTCGCGAGCGAACGCCATCGAAATCGCACGTCCGTTCCCACTTGCGCCGCCAGTTACGACGGCCGTCTTGTCTGCCAAGAGAGACATGTACGTTCGTACCGCAGGTCGAATGTTTAATCATTTGTCACGAATTCCGACGGGTACGTTCCGCCGTCGTCGACGCTCACTAGAGCATCTTTGCAACCCGAGCGATGGTGGCGAACTCCCCGTCGCTGTAGGCGATGAAGCGAATCTCACGCAGCGAGTCAGGGTCGAAATTCCGAATCTCCTCGGCGATGAGACGAGCGCCGTCTTCGAGGGCGAACCCGGCGACACCGCATCCCAGTGCCGGGACGACGACCGACTCACAGTCGAGGTCGTCTGCGGCCTGCAAGGCGTTCCGCGTGGCGTCTCGGATGCTCTCTTCGGTCGCTCTCCCGTCCCCGTAGTGTGGCATGGCGGCGGCGTGAATCACGTATTTCGCATCCAACTCGAACGCGTCGGTGACGGCGGCCTCTCCGAGGTCGATGGGGCCCTTCGCCATCGCGGCCTCGTTCAACTGCGGGCCGCCACCGCGACGAAGTGCGCCCGCGACACCGGACCCCATGCGAAGGCTCGTCCCAGCGGCGTTCACGAGGGCGTCTGCCGACTGCGCGGCGATGTCGCCCTGAACGACGGTGAACTCCATGGTCACTCGTCGAGGCGGGCCATGTCCTCGTCGTCGAGGCCGATGTGCGACGCGGCGATGTTGTCGCGCAGGTGCGACACACTCGCGGTTCCCGGGATGGGTAACATCACGTCGGAGCGGTGGAGCAACCACGCGATTGCGATTTGCTGCGGGGTGCTGTCGTGTTTTGTCGCGACTGCGGAGACGGCGTCCGCTTTGTCGCCGAGGTCACCTGCACCGAGGGGGAAC
>NZ_LOPV01000450.1 GCF_001469865.1 Haloferax profundi | reverse complement strand
ACGCGGCCACCCTGAGTTGGTGTGTGCTCATCCAATCTGGAGTCTCTTCGTGATAGTATATCTCTGGTTTGGTTTCACCAACTGTCAAAATCCGTTTGTAGAGGGTCTGATAGCCGGTGGTGGGTCTCGGCTCAATTTAGTTTACGAGGGATTCGAATCCATGCTCTCCCCACCGACGAGAATACTGGGAACGGTGGGTCTGGTCCCCTGGAAGACACCGACAAT
>NZ_LOPV01000449.1 GCF_001469865.1 Haloferax profundi | reverse complement strand
GAAAATGAGAACATGGTGAGTGTGGATTTCCGCTGTAACTCGATGAGAGATTCTCTACAATCTGGAGTGGAAACGAGGGGTCCCCCCAAGGACGCAGCAGAGACTCCCCTCACACCGAGTGAAAAACCGCACGGAGACTGTTCTCTTCTGCTGTATTCGGGGGTTCTACATCTGGAATGGGTCCTCAAAGCATCTCATTTTCTGCGTTCACTCGGTGTGGTTAGTACCCTACCAGTACAGCATCTGTATTGCTCACTCGGTATGAGGGGTGTCTCTCACGAACGAATTCTCCCCTCACTCGTTTCGAACCATTTAGATGAGGCTAGCACCGAACTGAGGGGTTTAGCTTCGAGTGTATCTGTTCGAAAACCCCGATTAGAAGCTCTTCACTGCGTGAAAACAAATCAGATGGCTTGTTCGAGAACACGATATGAAACAGAGCTGAGAGTCTATATTCGCACTTCCAACAGGGAGACTTCTATGTTTTTTGTCAGGTCGCCCCGACGAACTGTTCTTCGCTGTGGCCACTGCAAACGAGTTCGCCACCCCTGTCAGGTACATGAGAGCCAAAAGGTAAGCGCACGTTTCCGCTGTAACTACAGAGAATCACACACCAATTCTCAGCCACGTGTCTCGACCCACCCACAGCTGCACTCTCATTAAGTAGGAACATGGCGAGAGACTGCCGGAACCGCTGTGGGCAATCGAAAGAGTGAGTGCGCATTTCCGCTGTAACGAGTGGATTAGTATCGGTCTCTCACTTGCTCAATTCAGACAGAGATGGTGACCCTAAGGTGAAAATATAGTCGCACAGCGTGCCTCCGAAGATTTCGGTCGTATCTGCGAATCGTGTCTCTCGTTGTGTCGCTGTGCGTTTTTCTATTGTAATCTGGCGAGGTACTACACCCTACTAATCACGTTATGTCTGTCAATCGTCCCCCGGCAACTAATTGGTCCTCATTTCACTGGAAACTATGGAGTGTTCCCGTGTGATCTGCAGAAACGACACGCGTACATCTCTGATGAGTGTAGACTTCCGCTGTAACGTGTGTCTAAAATATCCCAGAAATCAGTATGCTGAAGACATTTCATAGGTAGTTAGAACGGAAACGTACACTCTGCGCTACGATTTCCGCCTACAAGAGACCTCCTTTGAGAGCTCTGGCCTTCCGGTCACAATTACAGCGGAAACGTGCGCATGTACACAGGACCTGTTACAGCGGAAATGCACACCCAATTCAATTGCACGTTTCCGATGTAAAACATAGATAATGCGTGGTTAGAAGCCCTATCTATGTAGTTTAGAACGGAAACACGAATGCAAAACGCTATATTAGATACTTTCATTTGTATTCTTGAGCCAATGACTAACTCGGGAAATTATTTTGATACATTTGAGACAATTTTTCAAAATAAAGACCTCCTACAGATTGACCACGTCCCCGATAGTGAACAGTTGATTATCGGTCGAGAAGACGAACTCAATGCATTAGCAAATAGTCTCCAGCCGGCAATTCACGGGCAAAAACCGAACAACGTACTACTCTACGGTAAGACAGGAACTGGAAAATCGCTGTGTTCGAAATTCATCGTCCAACAGCTTGTCCAAGCAGGTGTCAAACAGGACTCAGCGATCGGGGTCGCCTATGTCGACTGCCTTCAGGACACCACAGAGTCAGCTGTTATTCGGGCGGTTGGGTCCGCAATCAATGAACCGGGGGTGACAGACGAAACGTTTCCCTCAAGCGGCGTCTCAACTGCAGAGTGCTACAGACGGGCATGGAGGGTGATGGATTTCTTGTATGACACAGTCGTGATCATCCTTGATGAACTGGATAAGATGAGCGACCCAAATGCGGTCTTGATGACGCTCTCTCGTGCTGTCGAATCTGGGAAACTTAGTAACTGTAATATTGGAATCATCGGAATCAGTAACAAGCCACGATTTAAAGATCAACTGAATGAGCGAGCCAGATCTAGCCTCTGCCAGCGGGACTTTGTCTTCCCCCCATATGATGCGAATCAGCTCCGAGAGATACTCACCGCACGACTTCCGGCATTCAAAAACGGCGTAGTCGATGATGCAGTCATCCCAAAAGTCGCGGCACTTGCTGCTCGTGAGCATGGTGATGCACGGAAAGCGATTGATATCCTC
>NZ_LOPV01000448.1 GCF_001469865.1 Haloferax profundi | reverse complement strand
AATCCCACGTCGAGGAGGCTCGTGTTCAGACCGAACGAGACTATCTGATCGAAGTCCTCTCTGAACAACCACCACACTCACGCTATGTGTTGAAAGCTGTTGCCCTGCTCGATAAGCAGACACCATCTGATCAACCTGTTAAATCAAGCTCAGTCAATGAGCTGTACCAACAGATTTGTCGTCAAGAAGGAGTCGACCCACTTTCGTGGCGACGTGTTCGCGATCTCCTTCACGAGCTCGAATTCTTAGAAATCATCGAACGGAAGCGGAAAGGTGCCGGTCGTGGTGAAGGGGCCTACATGGAGACACAGCTTCTGGACAACCCAGATACCGTGATGGCTGCTTGTGACGAAGTTGAGTAAATCTCGTGTGAGTTCGCGTAGTGACCAACTGCTTCGTTTTGCACCTGACGCGGGACTTCTAAGTGATTGAGAAGGGCTCTCGTTCCGGGTATCTTTGAGCTACTAGACTGATTTCGTATCCAAATAGTTTGTTCTGAGCAAATGTTATGTATTGTCTACAAACCTAGTGGGTATGGACGAAGACAAGATTCAGGACTTTCATGGGCGCCAGAAGGAAGACGTTGAGTGCTCACAAGCGGAGGCTGAAGAAGAGACTGCAGTACCTGTAGATTTTGACGGTGAAGTTGAACGCGAGGTCATTGTGACCTACCATGACGACGCGATGGCACGGTG
>NZ_LOPV01000447.1 GCF_001469865.1 Haloferax profundi | reverse complement strand
CGCACGCTGGCGTTCGCAGGACTAGTCAACCTGGCGCGAGCGAATACGATTGGTTAGTTATCGAGTTTTCGATCCCTAAGAACGACCTCTCCTGGTTTCGTCCGTGCTCCTGCGCCGAGTTTCACACCCGCATTGAGACTACTCTGGATACCTGTCTTCGCGTCATCACCACAGACGACGCCGAACTTGCGTCGACCTGTGGAGGTCAACTCGCCTTTCACAGGCGTCTTTACAGCTTCGTCATCATGTCGGAGGTTCGCAACTGTCGTACCAGCCCCGAAGTTCACGTCTCGTCCAAGGACGCTGTCGCCGACGTACGAGAGGTGGCCGACTGTGGCCCCCTCCATGAGGACGCTATTCTTGATTTCGACGCTGTGGCCGACTTTGGCGTCTTC
>NZ_LOPV01000446.1 GCF_001469865.1 Haloferax profundi | reverse complement strand
TGTTGCCTCGAATGTAGGCATTCGGACCAACAGTTGCTCCACTGCGGATCAGTGCTGGGCCTTCGATGACGACGCCTGCGTCGACGGTTGCGCCGGGTTCGACGACGACGACGCCACGGATGGTTGCATCTTCGTGCACCTCTCCCTGGAGGGCGCGAGAGAGGTCGCCGACCTTCCACTCGTTGGCTTCGAGGAGTTCCCACGGGCGGCCAACGTCTAACCACTGCTCGAAGGGCACAGCAGTGACTGTGCCTTCTTTGCAGGCGCGTTCAAGGACGTCTGTCAGTTCGAGTTCACCACGTTCGCTCTCACCAACGTCGAGCCAGGTTTGTGCCTCGGCGGGGAAGACGTACGCCCCCGTGTTGATGAGATTCGACGGCGGATCTG
>NZ_LOPV01000445.1 GCF_001469865.1 Haloferax profundi | reverse complement strand
CGGGCTTTTCGATGACGCCCGTAACGCGGGTATTGTTGTTAGACTCGTCCGTGTAGAGGACGCCGTACTGCGTGGGGTCGTCGACGCGGTACGACCCGACTGCGGGATAGGATTGGAAGAGTTTGGTGAGAGAGGCTTCGTCGTAGAGGGCATCACCATTGAGGACAGCGAATGGGCCGTCGTCGAGATGTGGTTCGGCTACTCGAACAGCGTCTGCAGTCCCGCGCTGTTCAGTCTGTTCAGCGTACTCGACAGGGACGCCTGCGTACTCCTCGCCGAAGTATTCCCGTACGGCGGTGGACTCGTAGCCGACGACGATGACGAGTTTCGAGGCGCCCGCTTCGACCGCAGTTTGTGCGGTGTGTGCGGCCAGTGGTTTGTCTGCAACCGAGAGCATCGGCTTTGCTCTCTGGTCGGTGAGCGGTCGCATTCGGGTTCCCTGTCCAGCAGCGAGCAGGACTGTTTGCATATGTGAGTGTGTTCTAGAAGGGGGTGGAAATAGGTTGGAGATTGCTTTGGCTTGGAAAATCGTGTGGCAATGGTTCGTTCTCACGATCGTTTATCTACACAAACGGAATCGTCGCCTGAGATTATGGATGTAACAGCTCTGGGGGCTACGGGGCATTGAATCGAGATAAACCTAGACGACACAAAAGCCGCAATTACGAAGATGGTCAAAGCAGCTTATTGGGAGGCCGACATTACGGTCGAGGAAGATGTAAAACGCGTGTACGAGCCGTATTTTGACTAGTTGATTTGGATAGTTTGAGAGTACATTTCGTGTCAGTCGCCTACAAACCACTTCGCAGGCTTGTCAGTGGACTCCCCTTCTATCTCCGAGACGGAGCTGGCGTTGAAATCACCGTTCAGGTTCAGCGTCCCTGACGTTAGCGCACACTGACAGGGTGCACCTCCACCCGAAGACGTTTGCCCCGAGTGGAGTTGTTTCACGAGCTTACGAGCAATGTTCTTGCTCGCATTGTAATCTGCGTTCAGTTCGTATCCGCACTTCTGGCACACAAACTGGTGTTTCGATCGCCGATTCGACTTGTGTGTGAACCCGCACTTCGAACAGCGTTGACTCGTGTATGCTGGGTCGATCTGTCTAATTTCGACGTCCAAGACCTCTGCTTTGAACGCAACATACTGGTACAGACGACGGAACGCCCATGCATGAAACCGCTTCACACCACCCATCCGCTTACGAATGTCTGTTAAATTCTCGAACGCGACGTGGGTACAATCGTAAGTGGCGGCTTCTTCGAGAATTCGGTTCGAGGCGCGGTGCAACTCGTTCTGCATCCAGCGGTGTTCCCGGTTGCCCATCGATTGAATCGCTAAGTGGGCAGACCGCGTCCCAGTCTGATGCATTGAACCACGAGTCTTTTCGAACTCGCGATGACGATGGTTCATCTCATCAGCGTTCCCGATGAACACACCTGTTGAGGTTACAGCAAGAGACCCGTCTACGTTCAGATCAACGCCAAGGACTGTTTGGTGCTTGGCATCGGTAGACGGAGTCATGGCAGATTCTATTTCGTCGGTAGCTCGCATCATCCTCGCGTGAAGATAGAACGACTCTGTGGACTTGTCGTACTGCAACGTGGACATGCGAAACTCGAACTCTTTGTTCAGGAGGTACTTTCCAATGGGGGTACCGTCTGGTTCTTTCGGGGCCACATAGTCACACTCGACCCGACCGTTAACTGTGGCGAGCGAAACGTAATCTCGGTGGAACGTCGCAGAACGCTTGTCGTAAAGAATGCTCCACGCTCTGAAGTGTGGTTGACTTGCCTTGTCGCCTTTCTTGAGTCGCGCGACACCGCTTTTCGTGGCCTCGATACCACGCTGAATTCCTTTCTGGACGAGATTTGCAACTAGCTCTGTTTCCTCACGAAGTGGTTGATAGAGAGCGCTATGAGCTTTCAGGTATGAGGTTACGCAGTAGTCGTTTGGATGTCTCCACGCCCAGTCGGCTGTTCTATTAGCGCAGTGAAGGAATTGATCTTTGGTTTGATGGAGATCATCGCACCGCTCAGTGGGCACGTCAAGCTTCACTTTCACGGTACGAATTATCTCTGTCACATCAGAAGCTGGCCCCGTTATCGTTTATAAACGTTCACTTGCAGATATGCTCTTAATCAAAATCACTCGTAATCGGTGCAGGAGGCACTTACCATGTTTTCAGAACCTGTCTCCGCGAACAATCGGCGTGCTGAAACAGAATCGTATCTGCTTTGTTATCTCTCAGTATCTCCCACTCGATATCGGGTCATTCCATACACAACGAGTGCGAGTGCACCGAGAACGATAGCTGGCTCGACGTCCGTACTCAGATACAACCCTGGAGTCGGTGGGTAGATTCGGGTAAGCGGCCAGAGGAGTGGGTACGACACGCCCGTGGGGTTCAACAGGAAAGCATCTGCGATGAGATGCGACGCAGCACCGACTGCGAGGAGGAGAAATACTCGCATTCGTTCTTTACTCTGGACTAGCAGGACACCGATGAGTACAGAGCAAATAACTGCACCAGTCGTGTGCAGTCCAAACCAGTCAAAGGGGATGCTGAACAATTGCTCGACCCGAGGACTGGAGAAGACCAACTCAGCCTTCGCCAGATCCGGGATGAACGCCCCAGCCATTGCCACCGTCACGTAGGGCTTCGTAATCCACTCGTAGCGCCATGAGGCAATCATGGCGAGGCTGTAGGCCAACAGTGCGTGCGAAAGCAGGTCAGGCATCGTGTTGCTCCGTCTTTTGGCTCCAGATGCTGATGTCGCTCACTTTGAGAGGTGTCGTTCTGGGCTCTAACGACCAGTTCTCACAATCGAGACGCCACGTTCGAATCAGTCTCCCGAGTACCCATACCCCCGCGAGGAACGAGACGACGTACATGTACAGGTAGTTCGAAGCAGGGGTTGTGTAGGCGTTCAGCGCGCGGATTGTGTGGTCTTCTTCGACGACACCGAAGACTACGAGGCTGTCGCCTCGTTGTGCATCGAGATCAGCGCCAACAATCTGCAGGCGAAGTTTCTCACCGGTTCCGTATTCTGCCACGATAGTGAGTGGTTCCGTCTCGACGACGGTTCCCGTTAAACTGGTTTCCTCGCCAATCCATACATCGTACTCTGTACCCAGCTCCGATTCACTCGGATATGCACCCACTGCAGGTTCGGCTGAGAGTGAACCGAACCACACCATGAGCCCGAACAGACACACCAGTAAGACGACGATACCGACGAGGCGCCAAACCGGTGTGTCTTTCATTGGAGTTCAGTAACGAACTCGGACGAATAAGCGTTCCCGAAAAGAGTCCAGTCAGCAGCTACCGAAGTCGTTATTCGACCGTCACGGACTTCGCGAGGTTCCGTGGTTTGTCGATGGGGCGGCCCATCTCGTTCGCGACGTGGTAGGCGAACAGTTGGAGTGCGACGTTCGACACGAGTGGGCCGAGTCGGCCGAGGTTCGGAACGTCGATCGAGTGCTTGCAGAACGAACCTGAATTACTTTCGGTGGTGAGCCCAATCACTGGCGCACCACGTGATTCGACTTCTTTGACGTTGTTGAACGTCTCGCCTGGCGAGGCGCTCTCGTTGAGGAACGCGAGTACAGGCGTGTTCTCAGTGACGAGTGCCAGTGGGCCGTGCTTGAGTTCGCCTGCAGCGAAGCCCTCTGCGTGGGCGTACGAGATCTCTTTGAGTTTCAGTGCACTCTCGAGGGCGACAGGCTGTGCAAGCCCTCGGCCGATGAAGAAGAATGCGTCACTGTCGACGTACTGCTTGGCGAGACGTTTAATCTGAGACTCGGAATCGAGGACAGACTGGACGGCGTTCGGGAGACGACGGATGTTTTCGAGGATGTCTGCACCATCGCCTGCAGAGAGCGTACCACGGACTCGTCCCAGATACGTCGCGAACAGCGCGAGTGCCGTCACCTGCGAGACGAACGTCTTCGTCGCTGCAACGCCGATTTCGGGGCCGGCTTTGATGAACAGCGAATCGTCGACTTCGCGGGTGATGGTACTCCCGACCGTGTTGGTCACGGCGAACGTCGTCATACCCGGTGCCTTTGCACGGCGAATTGCCGAGAGGGTGTCTGCGGTCTCTCCACTTTGGGTGACTGCGAGCACGAGCGTGTTGCGCGCATCGTAGCCGTCGTACACTTCGTACTCGCTCGCGAGGTCGACACGGACGGTGATATCGACGAGTGGTTCGATGAGTTCCTTCGCGTATAGGCCTGCGTGATAGGAGGTTCCGCACGCGACGATCTGAATCTCGTCGATCGATTTCAGGAACTCGTCGTCGAGGTCGATGTCGAGTGAGGCCTTCCCAGAGAGTTCGTCGATGCGACCAGAGATGGCTTGCCGGAGTGCATGCGGTTGTTCGTGAATCTCCTTGTGCATGTAGTGGTCGTGACCGGCTTTGCCGGCTGCCGAGGCGTCCCAGTCGACAGTTTGGATTTCGCGCTCGACACGCTCGCCGTCGTTGAAGATGGTGATGCCATCTTCACTGAGGTGGGCGACGTCACCATCTTCGAGGTACGACACCTGACGGGTGTACTCGACGAATGCCGTGACGTCACTGCCGAGGTACATTCCGTCTTCACCGTGGCCGATGACGAGCGGGCTGTCCTGGCGTGCTGCGACGATACCTTCGTAATCGACGTGGGTTGCCGCGACTGCGAAGCTCCCTTCGAGTTTGTCGAGGACACGCGTGACCGCCGCGCGGAGGTCTGCACCACGTGCGATTTCCTCTTCGATGAGGTGCGGAATGACCTCGGTGTCTGTCTCGCTCTCGAAGATGTGGCCGGCGAGTTCCTCCTTCAGCTTGGTGTAGTTCGAGATGATGCCGTTGTGTACGACTGCGACATCTCCACGGCAGTCTGTGTGTGGATGCGCGTTCTCGTCGGTTGGCTCACCGTGGGTCGACCATCGTGTATGGCCGATTCCGTGGGTCGCTTCAGTCTCGTTCGGAATAGTCAACCCGTCGATGGTTCCTTCCTGTTTGTGTACCTTGACTTGGTCGCCGACGAGTGCGATTCCTGCCGAATCGTACCCGCGGTATTCCAGATTCTTCAGTCCCGTCGAGAGTACCGACGCACTTTCCCCTCCTCCGATGTATCCCGTAATTCCGCACATAGTGTGTTAGATTCCTGCTAGTCGCTGGTCCTGCTGGTACAAACCAACCGGACTGCTGATGTCTGTATTTTTGAATGAGGGTATTTAGTGTTATTGGAGCGACTAATTCAGAGCTGAATATCATCTTTGGATGTATAAATGAAAAGATAAAACAAACATGTGGGTGTTAGACCTGTTTCACCCGCGGAAGACGTGGGCCTCACCTGGAATCCGACCGGAGAGTGTGGACCCGCTCTCGATGTGGACGTCGTTTCCGACGATGGTACCTGGTTCGACGGTCACGTTTCCTCCAAGTGTGACGTTGTCCCCGATGAGGCCACCAAATTTGACGTCAGTGTAGAGTTCGCCGTCAACTTGGACGTCTGCTCGGCCACCTTCGACCGAAGTTAGTGTGCCGATTTCTGAACCCGAGCCGATGATGCAGTCGGAGATGACTGCACCCGGTTTGATGACTGTGTCTTCGAGGATGACTGCGTTCGTGATGACAGCGTTCGCGCCGATAGTGACGTTGTCGCCGATGACTACGTCGTGGAAGATGCGTGCACCGGGTTGGATGCGAGAGTGATTACCGACGACGACTGGGGAACCGAGTGTTGCGTCATCGTGTACGGCTGCTGAGCTAGCGACTGTCGAATCAGTCCCCGATAAGACACCATCGTTGACCGCAAGAAGGTCCCATGGGCGGGAGAGTTCCAGCCACATCCCATCGTACTGGACTGTATGGAGTGGGTGGTCTCGGATGTACTCTCGCAGTGTGTCGGTTAGTTTGAGCTCGCCGTAGTGGTCGGTTTGACGGATTGCTGCGAATATGTCTGCCCCGAATGCGTAGACGCCTGCGTTGACGAGGTTCGACGTGATTTCGTGTGGGTCGGGCTTTTCTTGGATGTCGTCGACGTTTTCATTTTCTACTGTAACCGCTCCGTATGCTGTGGGGTTTTCGACCTCCGTAACTGCGACGCACGCATCTCCTGTCGATTGGTATCTGTCGATGAGTTCCTTGAGCAATTCTGGCTCAACAATCCGGTCTCCATTGATTACGAGGCAATCACCACCTGCTTTGTGTTCGGCTTCGAGGAGTGCGTCTCCCGTCCCACGTGGGCTGTTTTGGACGACGTATTCTATATCAACGTTCCACTCTTCACCATTCTTGAAGTGGCTTTGGATTCGCTCTCGTTTGTGCCCAACGACGAGGATGATGTCATCCATACCTACTGCTTTGAGTGCAACAAGAATGTGCTCTAACAAGGGTTTCTCAGCGATTGGAAGTACGGCTTTCGGTCGCGTTTGTGTAAGTGGCCGTAACCGCGAACCCTCTCCTGCAGCTAAAATAACGGTCTTCATAATATGACGTTTGTGACCATCTCAAGCCAACTACTAATAACTGCGCGCAATCATCAAAAAGAATTTCAGACTCTATGCTAGGTCAGACTGTATCTTGGCCACGGTGATTTAAATGATTCAGAGTAACCAAAAAAGTATAATTATATGTGACTTCCACTGAAAAGCATCTGATCACACTACGTAATTAGAGTATATGCGAGAAACATTATGAAAGTCCTTCTAATAACTAACTCACGTCGGCCGTTTTTCGAAACACAAGTTCAGGCGATTAAGTCACAGGGTATTGAATGCGATGTGCTTACAGTTTTTGGTGCACATGAAGCAGGAGATAATGGAATTCAATCCCGAACTCCATTGGATTATCTCCGATTTTTTGGCCGATTGTACTCCCGTCTGGATGACTCATATGATATCGTCCACGCAAACCATGGATTAACTGCGCCCTATGCCGTGTTACAAAATAAAGCACCATCAGTTGTCACCCTTTGGGGGTCCGACCTCATGGGCCGGTTAAAGCCCTACTCTAACTTTTGGGCTAAATTTGCAGATGAAATAATTGTCCCTTCGAAAATAATGTCAGAGGTTCTTTCGATGGATCACCATGTGATTCCATTCGGAGTTGACACAGACCTGTTCAGGCCGATTAATAAAGAATATGCTCGGGAGCGAGTTGGGTGGGATGTTGAAAGAAACATCGCATTATTTCCCTACTCAAAACACCGGGATGTAAAGAACTACGACCTCGCTCAGCAGGTAGTCAACTGTGCGGATGTAGACATCCACCTCAAATCAATTTCTGATGTACCATATGAAGAGATGCCGCTCTATATGAACGCAAGCGACGTGCTTCTTGTCACTTCAAAGCGTGAAAGTGGGCCGATGGTTGTTAAAGAAGCTGTAGCTTGTGATACACCAGTACTGTCGACTGACGTTGGCTTTTCGCGAACCGTTTTAGAACCAGTTCCAAACTCTATTGTTTGTACTTCTGTGATTGAGTTCGTGGAAGCGCTTGAACGTGTTATTGGGGCGAACAATTCATTCAAAGAATCCAACTGCTCCACATGGGGAATTGAGGAAATGGGTGAAAATCTAAACCGTGTATATTGTGACTTAATCTGAAACCGAGATTCCTTTTCCACACATTATTTGATTCATATCGACTTAGAAGCCAAGTTCAAGAGTTGATTTCTTGAATGAGGGACAATTCCAAGAACAGACACATATGCTAGCCCTCCCAATAATATCGAGAACATGACGGGGAGGCTACTTATCGTCTCGACATAGATGAGTAAGATGAACATGAGAATGCCAGCAATCAATTGTATCGACACAGACCGGTAAGGAATCTCAATATTAAGTTCATGTCCAATCAGCTTGTAGTATATCACATACGCAAGCACAAACGACACAGTGGTTGCAACAGCAGCACCAATAATTCCTTCACTTGAAATTAACAGTATGTTCAAAATTATATTACAGAGAACTGTAGTTAATGTGGCATAGAATGCGGACCTTGGTTTATCCAGCCCGACCAGAATTTTACTGAATAAATGATAGAGTGTTTGAAATAAAAGGCCGAAAGCTAAAATTGGCAATACAAGCTTACTGTTCATGTACGTGTCTGTGAATAAAAATGTCAGAACATCATTTCCAACGACTATTGACCCAAAAAACACTGGAATTGGTATAATGAATATGTATGATAGAACGTGTTTGACGTCCTCACTCACACTTTTATAATCACCTTGACTAGAGGCATTACTCACATATGAAAATAGCGTGTTCGCTATAATTGAATTAAGTGTTATTACTGTCAGTATCAGTCTCCATGCGACTTCATAATATGCAACTGAACTCTTTGCCATGAGAATTCCAATTAAAACTACATCAGCATAGTAGAATACCTTCATCCCAACTACATTTATCATGTAATATTTAGCGAAGCCGAGCATTTCGACCGCAACGTTCCATGTCGGCATAGACAAATTAGATTTTGTTAATCCAATTGCTAGTGGTAACGGAATTAACCTTGCAAGTGTCGTTGCAATAATCAAACTATTACCAAATTCTGCAAACTTGAATAATACGACTCCAGTAACTATCAACGTGGTTGAACGGAGTAAAGAGATTAAACCGCTAGTTGACGCACGAAGTTCTGCTCGAAGAATATGTTGGTAGTACGTGAGGAGTCGACCACCTATCAGAGAAACCACAAACAATACAATATATTTTGGATTGATGATCACTACGAACAAATTTAATACTAATATTAACAGTCCAACTACTACCGATAGGATAGCGGATATTGACAACCCAGTTGTGTACCAAACCGCAGGATTTGATTTAGAACTAACAAATTTTTCTGCGGTTCCACTAATACCGACGGACGCAACTATGGCAACTGCTGATATAAGTGATTCAAAATAAAAATATTCTCCGAGAATATCGGGAGTGACATTTCTTGTAAAGTATATTATAACTCCGACACCAAGTAGTTGACCGAGTATACGGTATACGAATAACCGAGATATATTTTTCCCTAGTGACATATCTCTTTCAGTATCTCTATCGGAAATTGCATCTCTAGTTCTTTACTGACTGAATTTTTGCAATTTACTTAACACCAGTGTTTTTCAAACTGATGGGTCGTTACAGGTATCCAAGATTTTCTAATCGATCTTCTACTCCTCCCATGTCTCCTTCAGTTTTAGTTTGGTTTAACGTGTAATTGTCAGGTGCTTTGATGTAATCAATATCCTTCTTTAGAAGTTGTTGAATTGGCTCTCCGTCAAAATCATCTGGGATAGGACTGTCAAGGAGGCCAAGTAGTGTTGGAGCAACGTCAATAAGATTCGCGGGGCTAAGTTGATTTGATGGGACGTCCCCAATTGCAGCAAATATTCCTGCAGAATCATGGTGTGCAATTGGTGTGTTAAGTTTGACAGCCCCTGTGGGACCTCGATATGCCTTATGTGTGACTGACTCAAGAACAATTTCGCCAGCCTCCTCGGAAAACTCTCCCTCATATATCTCGTCTGCACGGTATGCATTCACTGCAGTTTCAGAAGCTATCTGTTTGCAGATTTCATCAACAACACGCGCCGATTCGTCTGCAGTTAGTTGCTTATTCAATCGGATTGAAGCTTCATCTTTTGATAGACACCAAGCATTTGAGGATTCGAAGTCAATACCCTCTTCAAATGAGAACTCTATATCGAAAGCACTCCGGATGAGATTCTTCATTGGTCGTAGAATTGGGTGTAACCATTGCTGCTGGAGTAATACCCGACCAATACTACCTGTCGATAGGGTGTTTTGGGATTGGTCTTTGTCATCCACAGTTGAACTGCCAGTCTCTAAATAACCCTTTTTTTTGAGCCAGTCATTAATATAGAATACGCCCTCATACAAATTAAAACCGTGATCGCTCATCAACAGAAGAATGTCGTCCTCTGATAGTGCTCCTTGTACCCGCTCAACGTACTCGTCCACGTCACGTAATAGCTTAATAGACGCTTCAGAGACAGCGCTATTCGGATTTAATTGTAGCTCTCGGTAACCAAAATGCTGGAGCCAATCAGTTTCAGATATCAACTGAAAAAGGAAGTCGTGATCATCTTCCTTAAGTACGGTCTGGAACTGCTCTGCATTATGTTGTAGTGTCTTTCTCATTTCACGGACATTTTCTAACTCAGTTCCGTCGTTCTGCGGATAGAGCGGTGGTTCAATATCATATCTACTGTACAATCCTTCAGGAGTGGGCTCTATATTATCGGATAACCATGATGGAACAATGTCTCCATCAATGCGTGACGGTCTCGTATATGGCAGATTGTATAAGAAGCAGTCGTAACCTCCGTCGTCTAGATATTCGTAGAATGTTTTGGCACGAAGCTGAGTGCCATCAACAAATGACATTTCCCGGTCGTCATCGTAATTGACGAAGTCGTACACTCCGTGTTTCCCCTGCTGTTTACCTGTCTGGAAAGAGGCCCACGCAGGTGCAGTAACTGGTGGTTTTGTGCTTTCTAATTCACAACTTGGGTTGCTCTCGTACAGCTGCTTGATAAATGGTGTATATTCTAATAGATCCTCATGAAATCCGTCGAGACCCATAACGACAAGTCGACTCATGATGCAGTATACCAGCTGTCAGCCTATTAAATAATCGGAATCGATGAAGTATCCAATATTATTTTATACTGACATTGCAGCATTTCCGGATACAAATATTTGTTGCAAATCCATCATGGTGGGAAGATCCAAGCTATAATTGCGATGGTGGGTGTGCAAATACTTGTATAGTTGTTTATGTTGATTGGATAAGTTATATATCAGTAATCCCTTTAATTTTGACACTACAATCTATATTCAAGTACCACAACAATTATGTAAAAATATCCAGTTCTTTTCCAGAAGAAAGGTTTTATATCACGGTATGACATTCTGATTGTATGATTGGTCGAGTCCCACAAAATGTCTCTCGAGCTGTTGTGATCCTAACAATCGCATTCGGAGTGTTAGGATCCCTTCTGGGACTTTTCATCTCGAATCCATATATCACTGTGTATCCTCCTGGGTTAGTGATAGCAGGTATCTTTTCAGTCTGGTTGGCAAGAAATGAGAATGAAAAAGTCTGGACTGAGTTTCACATCCGACCAAAGTTACTGTTGATTGCGTACCTTTCTTCACTTTCTCTACTATTAATCGAATATGCAACGGCAGTGACGAGAACACCAATTGTGTTGTTTTTCACATTTCTTTTGTATGCTCTTTCTATTGTAGCTGTCCTTTCTGATGCTGATTGGAGGCTTGTTGTAATACTAGTCAT
>NZ_LOPV01000444.1 GCF_001469865.1 Haloferax profundi | reverse complement strand
ATCATATCTTGGTTGGAACTGCCATTCAGTTCGGCTTGGGTCCACGTACGGCGTCGTTTCTCGCCGTTGGTGTACCTGTAACAGTACTTTCCATTGGCGTTTCATGGTATTTTGCCCGACTAATTTCAGGAATTCAAGCAGCCCAAGTCACTGCTCTTGTTGTGGCCGCCTCAGATGCAGTGATAATGTTTGCTGTGGCCCCTCAAACAACCACTCTTGGATTTTCATTATTGGTTTTGATTTTTGTTTTAAGGCGCGAGTTCCATCTAACGGCTAGTTATTTGAAGAGGTTCCTTCTTGGAGTAACTATGTCTGTTGTCTGGTTTACGCTGTTGTTCACTCATCAGGTTTACTCAGTAATAGGCCTTGTATCAATATTAACATTATCAATGACTGACATTTTAGTAAATCTAAGGAGTGCTCGGAATAGAGTTGTCCAGATCCTATTGTCAGTTACTAGTTTGTATTTTGCATGGACGGTTACACGTTATTCTGGAACAACTAGTAGTAAAAGTGTTTTTGATGCTATTGGTGTGATATTATTATCGAAGATTGACAGTTTATTCACTCCAACTGTTTCAAGCTTTTCAATACCCGCAGGGCTTAATGCATCACTATCTGGTTCTGCATCATTGTCAATCATTCAAATATTGGGTTCGTCTATTGTATTTATCCTCGGCGCTACCGGTCTTTTATATACTCTACAAACAAAATTAGACGTTCACTCATTTCAAATATATGGGTTAGTTGGGTTCCTATTTGTTTTCATATTTGGAGGGCCACTAATTGGTTTGTCCAATATATATCCGTTCCGTTGGTTCCCTTTAACCCTGGCCTTGCTGTCTGTAGGGGTTGGCGCGTTTGTATCCCAGATAAATTCTTCTAATACTCATACTCAATTAAGTGTCGGTATTATTCTTCTATTAATCGTTTCCTTGATGGGCGGGTCCTATTTGGGTTCGTACGATGATCCGGTGTTTGACGGGACTAATGGCGCCCAAGCATTCGAAGTCTCAGAACCGGATTTAGCTATGGCATCTTGGTCTCATCAACATAATGGCGACACCTCGGTTATCGGTGACCGGTTATTTTCAATCATCGTGTCAAGATGGTTCGGTGACAATCAAGCGAGTACTCTTCATTATATATATGATGAAAAAAGAATCGCAGCCAATAGTGACACAATACTGTTGGCTGAACGTGAGTACATGTCCAGTGGTCATGCCCAATATGATTTAACGGTGAATAAATCATCTGCTGCTGTCTTAGGCCAGTTACCGGGACAAGTTCGACGCTGTACAGGAGATAAGGTGTACACATCTGACCGATCTAGTAATATTCTAAGAACGAGTCCACAGTGTAATGTGTAGTGTGATGAAACTAAGACACTGCTAGTTGTTTGACGTGCGTATTTGAACTCAGCGACATAGAGTAACCGGTG
>NZ_LOPV01000443.1 GCF_001469865.1 Haloferax profundi | reverse complement strand
GTCGTTTTTCTCCTGCACTGGTCCGATTGATGGGTTAGAGTGCTTTTCCACGTGGCAGAAACACTATGTGAATTCCTATGTGATAGACCTTTTTCCTGGCCGCAACAAGACCGAGTGCATCTCGAATCTACCAAAAGCAGTAATTTTAGCAGTCAAGAGAGACACTCACGTCACTACGTGGGCGAGCGAATCATTCGATGCATTCACCCAGCGTATTCGTAAAGTGAATCGGACGATTGGTGAGGGAACGTACCACATCTGGGCGCAGAACGCGACGTCGCACGTCTTAGAGGAGTGAAGCTCTAGTCATCGAAATGAAATGAAATGAACGACCCCTTAGAAGACGAGACAGACGAAGGTGAAGACGAACCGAGCGTAAATACACTCTCTCGAACAAAATCGACACGAAAGCGAGCCTCTATTATCATGTTGTACGCGACGAGATGCCGGATTGGACGTTCTTTAGAGACACGAAGCAAGAATTCGGTTTGGGACCCTGTGAGCTCCGTCATGGCACAGATGCCAGTCGGCAATGGCACTTGCTGATGCTGGCCCAAGCCTCCTGAAACTCGGGATTGCAGATCGCGCTATGGGAACGGAGATCTCATGAACAAGCTCGCTTCGAAACAACGTCAAGTGTTCCTTCCGTGACAGCGTTCAGAATCTTTTGTCGTTCTCACTCAGTAGTGAACACCAGAACATCGACTAGCTGATGTAGGAAATTGAGGTACTGCTTGTCTAATGTGCGAAGGCAAGTAACTAGACGATTCCGAAGCGAACATTAGGATTGATATCGGAATAGTTCGTCAATTGGCTCTTAGAAACGAACCAATTCTAATAGACATAATATCCATGAATTCACTTTCCAAATCGTTCATTGGTGCAATCTGATAGCAATTTTAAAGTATATATTTGCATGGCAGACGTTAACCCCGGCATTTGTTGGTGTGTAATCACATCTCGTACTTCTCTTTCAATGGATCTTGGAATTGTGGTTGTGGCAGTCTGTGAATTATCTTTCACCATTTTCAAGATTATTTGTTTAATCAGGGGGTGGGCGTCAAGAACTTCGTATATTTGTCTCTTGGCTTTAAATTGGAAGGATTTTGGAGGCGCATTGAACATCGCATCGGGGACGCTAAGTACATTGTTTGACATTTTTTCAAGTATGTTAACGTATAGACTTCCGCTTTTTTTCTCTTTGGGTGGTATCGCCATTGCGTTGCGGAAAAGTTTCGGAGCATAGAATGGCGTATCTGTCCATATTAGGTTCCGGTAGCGCTCTTCGCCGTGATTCAACCAATTGAATCCTCGCTCTCGTATAAGAAAATGAACATACTTCTGTGTGAATGATTCTTCAGGGTATTCATCTAACCGTTCCTTCACTGATGACACCAATTCTTCCCGTGAAACGTCTGTAATTTGTTCCACAATCTGACTATCTAACCTAGAATTTTCTGACACAGCCCACCGTGCTAGTTCCGAGAGACTGTCAAAAGAACGTGAGGGTGTGAGATCTGGGAATATCTTATCCCCACCATTGCCCGTAAGCAGGAACGGTGAATTATACTCTTCTGCAACTCTCTCAGCATATTCTATAAGAGGTGCCATCTCAAGTGAATTCATCCCAAACTCCATCTGCAAAAGTTGTTGACGGTAGTTCGCCCCCCCGCTCACATCGAAAGGTTTCCATGCTATATCAAGCTTTTCCGAAATTTGTTTTGCTAATTCTGCATCTCGAACTGAAGCTCCTTCTCCAGTGACAAAACTGACTGCCTGCGCGTCTGGATCAATCTCGGCAATACCTGCAGCAACACCACGTGAATCCATTCCCCCACTTAGCGAAATGAGTGTGTCAAACTCATCACTACACCGGTTTTTACACCCTTGCATGAAGAAGGTGTGGAGATCTGAGACCGTTGGTGTCTCTAATTGTTGATACCTCTCGAAATTGTGAGTGAAAATATCTTCAATATCAATGCCATCTTTTGAAAGGGTAGCAAGGCTACCAGGTGGAAGACGAGATACGG
>NZ_LOPV01000442.1 GCF_001469865.1 Haloferax profundi | reverse complement strand
GTACTGTCGCCTAAAGGATAACCGAAACATAACATTTCGGAGATAGCATCTAAATCAATTGAGGTTGACTGTGCATACTTAGAAACAAACCGAAGCTCTCTAGCGAGTGTTGTTCCGTCATCCGTATAATATAATGGCAATCTAGAAAACATATCGTTTAAAACTCTGATCTTATTATTATTAATAACTGCGAGAGCAAAACTACCGTCAATCCTCGGAAGAAGTGAACTAAGTTCCTGATGGTTGTCCTGCAATATTGCTTTGGTGAGGTCGGAGAAAGAACAGGGACTATGATAGATTTTCCCGTCAAGAAGAGCGGTGTAGTCTGGATATTCAGTGACCGATATTGGGTATGTGGCGTGTCGGGTGTAGCCAACAGTCCACTGTTCACTACTAGTAACCACTTCTGATTCGATTGCATCAGTGTGTTCGCTTTCAGTGAATCCAGATTGTTCGATACTAGGTTGGTTCGTGATGTGAATTCCAGGCATTATTAGTTTAGTCTTGATTTTGACTTCTCAGCATTGTTCAATTGCAAAGATACACTGAGGGATATTGAGTACAATTGTAGTTCTCGGAATATTCATAATTCTGAAACTATATCAACAACTTCTCTTCGAACCTCCCGAGATCGAGACCGATCAGGCTCTAACTCGGTATCGGAGAAGCTACTAAGATACCCAATAATCTCGTTCACGTCTCTGGTATGCAATACACGTCCTTCATTGACCATCGCT
>NZ_LOPV01000441.1 GCF_001469865.1 Haloferax profundi | reverse complement strand
GACTGCAGGTTTTCCCATGCATGCTGCTTCCCGTGCCATGGTTCCGGAGCCCGTCAGCACACCTTGGGAGTGCCAGGCCAAATCGAGCCCGTTTAACGCGTTTTCGGGCGTAAAGACAACATCCGATGGGTAGCCATCTGAGAAATGTTCGTCGCCACGCCCACGCGGTAGATACACGATGTTGTGTCCATCTTCAACAGCTAACTCGAGTAGGTTTGGAACCAACGACTGGTCTGCATCCACGTAGGCTGCGTCAAGTGCTTCAGGCCGAATGACGATGTAGTCCTCGAATGGCAACTGGTCGGTGAAGTGTTCGTTCGGCTCAAAGTCGGCAA
>NZ_LOPV01000440.1 GCF_001469865.1 Haloferax profundi | reverse complement strand
GATGAAGCCGATGTCGGAGCCTTCGCAGGCGTCGAGCACCGCTTCGAATTCCCGGTCCGCGACGTTGTACCGATTCTGGACCGTCGCGATATCGACGATGTCGCGCGCTTCGTCGAGTTTCTCGACCGAGACGTTCGACAGGCCGACGTGTCGAATCAGCCCTTCGTCTTTCATCTCTGCGAGCGCGTGGACCGACTCCTCGAAGGGGACGTGTGGGTCCGGACGGTGCAGTTGATACACGTCGATAGTGTCGACGCGGAGTCGGTCGAGGCTTCCGAGGATGGCGTTTCGGAGATAGTCGGGGTCGCCGTTCGGTTTCCAGTCGCCGTCGGTGTTCCGGAGCAACCCGCCCTTCGTCGCGACGACGAGGTTGTCCGGGTACGGTGCGAGCGCTTCGCCGATGAGACGCTCGGAGACGGCCGGTCCGTAGGAGTCCGCCGTATCGATGAGGTCGATGCCGTGGGCGATGGCCTCGTGGAGGACTTTCTTCGCGTTCGCGACGTCGTCGGGTTCGCCGATGATGTTCTCACCGGTGATGCGCATCGCGCCGAATCCGAGTCGGTGGACTGTCAACTCGCCGCCGATGTCGAAGGTTCCGCTCGCGTTTTCGACCATAGTAGATGATAGACGGCCAACAAAGTGGTCGTTTCGGCGCGCGGGTGTCGAAGACCGTCGACACCCGACGAATCTGCCGAAATCGACTCCCGTCACCAGTCCCTACACCACACATGGACCTCCTGTCGATGCGCTGGCGAGACACACTGTTCGCTCACTGGCCAGTGGACCCGGAACTCGTCCAGTCTCATCTCCCGGACCAACTCTCTGTCGCGACGTACGATGGAGACGCGTGGCTTGGCGTCGTCTCGTTCGACATGGTAGATATCCGCCCCCGAGGGTCACCTCTCGGCCTCTCGTTTCCCGAAGTGAACCTCCGGACGTACGTCGAACCCGCCGACGGAGGAGAGAAGGGCGTCTACTTCTTCACCCTCGAAGCGGCGGACCGCCTCGGGGTGCTGACTGCTCGGATGGGGTTTCGTCTGGCGTATCACCACGCGACCATGTCCGTGCAGTCGCGAGACGGTGCCATCGATTTCCAGAGTTATCGCCCCGCCTCACGCGACTCGCCCGCCGCGCACTTCGACGCGACGTATCGGCCAGTCGGCGAGCCAGAACAACCCGAACCAGGGTCGCTCACCGAGTTCCTCGTCGAGAACTACCGCTTCTACACCGACGAGTGGCCTATCGTGGTGGGCATCATCGACCACGACCCGTGGCCGATACAGGACGTCGACGCCGAGATTCGGGCCAACACGCTGTTCGAAGCCTGTGGGTTCGACCACCCCGGGGGCGACCCACTCGTCCACTACGCGAGAGAAATCGACGTGACCGCGGAACCACCGGCGATACTCCGGTGACGACCGTCGGCACGACGAAATCCCGCCCCAGTCGAAGGTGAAACCTTCAAGCATCGGTGAACGAACGCCACAGACATGGCACTCATCGACACCGTGATGGCAACGGTCCACCTGCTGGTCGGCGGCCTGTGGACGGGAAGCGTCCTGTTCTTCGCACTCGCCGTCCTGCCCACCGCGCGCGCCGGGAACATCCGCGCCGCCGCGTTCGAATCGATAATCTCTCGCCTCACCATGGGGTCGCGCGTCTCCGCACTCCTCATGTTCGTCACGGGTGGTCACCTCGCCGGCACCCGCTACACCGTCGGGAGTCTCTTCGGGTCGGGCCGTGGACACCTCGTCCTCACGATGCTCGTCCTCTGGTTGGTCCTGACCGCGCTCGTCGAAGTCGGGCGAAGTCGGGCGATAGACGGACTCGTCGAGAAGAAGGTCCGAACCCCTGCAGAGAACGCTGCGCCGTTCTACCTCGGTGCCGCCCTCGTCGCCGTCTTGCTCCTCCTCGACGCCGGACTCCTCCTCAATTGAACTATTGAGGTCTCCAGAGGTTATCTATACCTATACTCTAAAATATATATTCTGTGCGATATGTTTATCACTCCGCTACTGGTGGATACGCGTGTATGCAAGGGGACGAGTCAGGCGTCGTCGATACGTCACTTCGAATCGAGTTGTGTCCCGAATCCGGGCAGATTCGCGTCCACAGAACGACCGAACTGGGCACGTACACCCGCACGATAGACCGATGAGGCGGGCGGGGTCCCCCTCTGCCGGACCTGTGCTCGCTCGACTCGCACGCCCGGTTTCGCGGACGCCGACGCGACTCGCCGTCGTCTCGGACCCACACGTCACCCCGACGGGGTCGGGAACGTGGAAAGTGTACCACCGAACCGAGACCAGACTCCGAACCGCCGTCTCGACCATCACGGACCTCGACGTGGATGCCACCGTCGTCCTCGGCGACCTGACACGAGACGGGCGACCCGGCGAGTACGCCGTCGTCGACGAGATTCTCGCAGACCTCCCGACTCCGTGTGTATCGGTTCCCGGCAACCACGACGTGCCGAAGCGGTGGGACGACTACGACGCGCCGACGCCGGGCGCATTTGCAGACCGATACTCGACTGGCGAACTCCCGTTCGTCCACCGGGTCGGTGGCGTCGATATCGTCGGCCTCGACTCCGCCAGCGGTGGTCCTGACCTCGACCTGTACGACTCGCACGAAGGAGTCATCCCCGACCAGCACCTCCGCTGGTTGGACGAACACCTCGCTGACGCGACGACACCGCTCGTCGTCCTCCACCACAACCTCTTCCACCCCCGCCAACACACCGGTCAGTTCCCCGATGGTGACTTCTATCAACTCCGGAACGCTTCGGCCCTGACAGAGATTCTCGCCACACACGGTGTTCCACTCGTTCTCTCTGGTCACATCCACTGGCCCGCGACTGCCGTTCGAGACGGTGTCCGGGAGATAATCGCACCCGCCACGTGTTCGTTCCCCCAATCGTTCCTGCTCGTGGACATCGACCGGATGGGGACGACGATTCGACTCGTCCCCCTCGCCGGTCCGAAAGGAATCGCCGAGGCGTACACCCTCGCGAGCAGGGGCGCAGCACACGGACAGGGAATCGCCGCCCACGCCGACCGTGGCCTCCTCTCGTCGTTCCCACTGGTCGACGAACGAACGCCGCCGAACCGACCTGTCGGGTCGGACGTTCCGGGGGCGGTTCGATGGCGGTGAGTCTCACTCGACTCGACGCCGCCCAAGAGGCACTGCGACGGGAACGTCGCCGATGCGTGGACGAACGGGAAGCGTTTCGCGCGTTCCGAAGCGACCTCAGCGACCTGACGGCGACGACACCGGCGCAGACACCGATGGCCGCGCAATCACTCGGACACGTCCAGGCGAACGACGGGTCGCTCACGCGTGTCCGGCGCTCCTACGAACGCACCGTGATGTCGGTTCCGCACTACGACGAAGAGTACGGTGACACGTTCGAAGATAGCATGGTCGCCGAGTTCGGACCCGACGTCGCCGTGGCGTTCCAGTCGGCGAGTGTCTTCTCACCTGCACTCCACCAGACAGTCACCTCGGCGGCGGCCACAGCACGCTCCGAGCGCGACGAGTTCATCGAGGTACTCGACGAGGAAACCGCGTCTATCGAATCGATGCGGGAGCGTCTCTCGTCGCTTCTCGACCGACTCGTAGCGCTCGACGACCGACCGCTCTCCGAGCGTGGGTTCGGCGAGTTGCTGGCGCTCTACGAGCAGGTGTCGGTCCTCCGGTCGCGACTCGAAACCATCGCCTCGGACAGACAGGAGACACTCGTCGCGCATCGTCGAGCGCTCTCGTCGTTGATTCCTGACGTGACCGAGTTCCTGTACGAGGACCTTCCGTGTCGCTACCCCGTCTTGGCGACTCTCGCCGACGTGAGAGAGACACTCGACACCGCCGAACGGCGCGTCGAACGCCACATCGCTTCGACACCGTAAGTCGATTCGGCCACAGATATTTATCTACTCACGGCGACCCCTGAACTATAGTATGTTCACGCCTGCGGAGGGGTTCCGATGAACCGCCTCCACCCTCGTATTCGTCTCCTCTGGGTCGCCCGCGCAGTCGTCTTTGCACTTCTCGTCGGCGGCGTGGCAGCAGCAGGAGTGTTGTTTACTCCGCTTCCGATTCCCACGTTTGCACCGGTCGTGATTAGCTTCGTCTTGCTCGTCGGCGGCGTGGGATACGCCCTGCTCCGCTACCGCGCGTGGGGATACGAGGTCCGCGACGACTCGCTGTACCTCCAGCGGGGCGTCCTCACCAAAGTCTACACCGTCGTTCCGTACGTCCGCGTCCAGCACGTCGATTCGGCGCGTGGCCCCCTCGAACGCCTGGCGGGTCTCGCGTCGACGATCGTCTACACCGCCGGGTCGCGCGGGGCCGACGTGTCGATTCCCGGATTGACGCCCGAGGGTGCAGAAGACCTCCAGGACCGCCTGAAGCGACTCGCCATCCGGGCCGAGGGCGACGACGCGGTATGACGCACCTCTCGCCACTCTCGGTTCCGTACCGGGCGGCACAGCGGAGCATCAGCATCGTCTTCGCCCTCGCGTTTCTCGCGTTCTCGGGCGGTGCTGCGTTCGGTGGGTTCCTCGGCGGACTCGGCGCGGTTGCCCTCGTCGGGTTCGCTGTCCTCACTATCGCGGGCTACGAGTTCGCCTACTACCAACGGTTCGAGTACGAACTCACCTCGGACACCCTCGACATCCGGTCTGGTGTCTTCTCACGCCGCAACCGCGAGATTCCGTACCGGCGCATCCAGAACGTCGATATCTCCCGCAACGTCGCCCAACGACTCTTTGGCCTCGCCGCCGTCGACCTCGAAACCGCCGGGGGCGGTGGTACCGAAGGAAGTCTCCGCTTCGTCACCTACGAAGAAGCCCTGCGTATCCAGAAGGAGGTCGCCCGACTGAAGCGTGGCGACACCGCACCGGACGCTCCCGAACCGGACCGTGACGTCCTCTTCGAGTTGACACCGCGGGAACTCGCTATCGTCGGGGCACTCTCGTTCGACCTGCGCTTGCCCGGCATCGTCTTCCTGTTCGCGACGAGTGTCTTCCCAATCGCTGCCTCGTTCGTGGACGTTCCAATCCCCACGAGAGGTATCGCCGCAGGAGTCGTCGGCGCGGCCACCATCGCCTTCCTCATCGCCGCGGCCTCGTGGGCCGCCGGATTCGCCTCGTCGGTGGTGAACTACTACGGGTTCAAGTTGACCCGCGTCGGCGACGAACTCCAGTACGAACGCGGCCTCATCCAGCATTACACTGGGTCGATACCCGTGGACAAACTCCAGACACTCACCATCGAGGACAACCCGCTGAAGCGTCGATTCGGTTACGCGACACTCCTCGTGGAGACGGCGGGGTACGCTCCCGGCGCGGACAACGGTGCCAGCGCGAGTCGGTCGCGCCGCGGGTCGGAGGCAGCGATTCCCCTCGCCACCCGTGACCGGGTGCAAGCACTCGTCGAAGAACTCGAAGGCGTCACCGAACCGACGTTCGAGCGCCCACCGACACGCATCCGCCGCCGCTACGTCGTCCGGTACCTCCTCGCTATCGGTGCCATCGTCCTCGGCCTCTACGGGGCGAACACCATCTTCGGCGGAATTCCGTGGTACACGCCGATGATACTCGCCCCCGTCGCTGCCGTGGCCGGCGTCTACCAGTGGCGGCACCGCGGACGCGCCCTCACCGAGAATCACTTCGTGACCCGAAACGGCTTCTGGAAACGCGAGATTCGGTTCGTCCCGTACTACCGCATCCAGACGACAATCGAGACGCGGACTATCTTCCAGCGTCGCTGGCGCGTCTCGACGGTGACGGCCGACACCGCCGGGAGTCTCTCTATCGTCGGCGGTGACGCGGCAGCGGTCGATATCGAAGTCGCTGCCGCCGCCGACCTTCGGGACGAACTCGACGACCGACTCCGTGACGCACTCGCCGCACGTCGTGAAGAACGACGACGTGCCCGCCAAGCGTCACTCGGTGTCGGCCCGACTGACGACAGTCACACGCAGGCGGACGCGCCCGACACCGACGGCCTGTCGTCCGATGACCAGACGGACCCGTTCGTCTATCGTACTCCGAAATCACGAACGGAGCAGCAAGAGAGCGTCAACGACCGACAGGCCGACGACGTCACCGTCGCTGACGACGATGCTGGTCCGGATGCCGGTGACGACGAGTCGAACGACGACGCAGAGAACGAGACAGACAGTCGCTGACCGACTCGGGAGAGCAAAATATCTTTCTCACATCCTCGAGACGTACAGACATGGTCGACCACCGCATCGACGACGTTGACCGCGCGATTCTCCACGCCCTGCAAGAGGACGCGCGAAATCTGTCGTCGGGCGACATCGCAGAACGGTCCGGAACGTCCGACAGCACCGTTCGAAAGCGCATCAAGCGCCTCGAAGAGGAGGAAGTTATCAAAGGGTACAACGCCGTCATCGACTATCCGAAGTCGGGGTTCCCGTTCAAGATGCTCCTGTTTTGTACCGCACCGATTCCCAAACGAGGCGAGATGATAGAGGACGTATTGGCTATCGATGGGGTCGTCTCCGTACAGGAACTCGTCACCGGCGAGAAGAACCTCCTCGTCACAGTCGTCGGCGAGAACGACGACGACGTCACACCGGTCGCACAGGAACTACTCGAACTGGGACTGACCGTCGCCGACGAGGTGCTCGTTCGAACCCACGAGACGACGGCGTTCGGAGGATTCACGAGCGAGCAGTCCACAGATATCGAGTGAACGGGGCGCGAAGCCACAGCAAACACCGCGTCTTTTCACATCGCTGTAAGCGAGGCCGAACAGTTCGCGCGGTGAGACTCGCCACTCCAACAGCGTGTGCAATGGGTCCAGAGAAGCGAATCCCCACCGAGCGATGGTGAAGACGACGACAGGGAAAAATTGAGCCTTCAGTACGTATTCGACCGAGCGTCTGGTAATTGTTAACATCGACTATAGCGTTCCCTGCTGAGGAAATCTGCGAACAAATTGTTCGGATGGTAGATTTTATTAACTAATACGTTCGTACTGGATACGAGGAAGACAGTCAGTGGTCGGGCCACTCACGTGGAAAGGGAGGCTCACAGGCTGTCGACAGCCCACAACGATGACAGACGAGACGAGATCACCTCAGGTTGGACCGCTTTCGAAGACGGCGACGACGACGCCACGCCTCCCGGTGGCTCTCACGCGAGTCGTGTGGCTCCTGTGGATGGTGAGTCTCGTTCTGGCCGGACTTCGGGTGTCGAGTTCCGAGAGTTGGTCGCTTCTCGGATTGTTTTCGGTCGACGGTCTGACCGTCGTGATGTGGGTCGTCGTGACGTTCTTTAGTGGAATCGTCCACAGTTACTCACGGCGCTACATGGCCGGAGACAGTGCGCTCACCAAATTCTTCGGCAACGTATTCGCGTTCACACTCGTCGTGATGGCACTCGTCGCGGCAGACTCGCTCGTCGTGTTCGTTGCGCTGTGGCTGACGATGGGGCTCGTCATGGCCACCCTCATCGGTCACGTCGATTCGTGGCGGCACGCGCGTACGGCAGCGACCCACGCCCGTCGCTCCTTCGTGGGAAGCAGTGCGTTACTCGCTGTCTCGTTCGCGACGTTGTGGTGGCAAACTGGCGCGACGACGATCTCTGGTGTCGCCTCGGCGGAGGTCACATCCTCTGTGACCGTTCTGTTCGCGGTCGTGATGCTCTTGTTGGCGGCGATGATTCAGTCTGCACTGCTCCCGTTCCACACGTGGTTACTGTCGTCGATGACCGCGCCGACACCTGCGTCGGCGTTGATGCACGCTGGGTTCGTCAACGCGGGAGGAATCCTGTTACTCCGGTTCGCACCGGTCGTCACTGTCGACGGCGGCTTCATGCTCGCAATCGTGGTCGCGGGCGCGGCGAGTGCCCTCGTAGGGAAGCTTCTAAAGACCGTCCAGACGGACATCAAGAGTCAACTCGGTTGTTCGACCGTCGGACAGATGGGGTTCATGTTCATGCAGGCAGGACTCGGGTTCTTCGGTGCCGCCATCACCCACCTCATCTTGCACGGATTCTACAAAGCGTACCAGTTCCTCTCTTCGGGGAGCCGTGTCGAACACGGGAGCCCCGATGGAAAGCGCACCGTGACGCACTCGACGGGAGTCGCAGGCATCGTCACGACAGTGCTGACTGCACTCGCAGGCGGCGTCCTGTTCGCCGTCACAACCGGGGAAGGAATGGCGTTCGATAGCGGGTTGCTCCTCGCAGGACTCGTCGTGCTGACCACGATGCACGCCGCCCGCGAGACGGCTCGCCATACGGCGCTGCCCGCGTTCCTTCGCTACGGGGCCGTTCCGCTGGTGTTCCTTCCAGCAATCGCGGTGTACGCGTCCGTGTACAAGCTCATCGAACACGCGTTGGTCGGTGTTCCAATCGTCACGGCCCCCACCGAACTGACGCCCGTTCACGTCGTCGTTGCGGCGGCGTTCGTCTTGGCGTACCTCGCTATCGAGAGCGGAGTCTACCGCCAGAGCACGCGCCTGTACGCGGCACTCGTGAACGCGACGCGCCCTGCATCCGGAACCATCGTGACAACTAGAGAGGAGTACAATGAGCACTAACGAGACGATTCGCGATACTATCGAACAAGCTGCAACGACTGTCGGGTCGGTCTGGCCACTTCACTCGTTCGTGACGGCCAACCCACTCAGTGGCTTCGAAGACCAACCGTTCCACGAAGCTGTCGAACAGGCCGAGCGTCTCTTCGGCGGTCACGGCTACCCGAGTACGGACGTGTTTCGCGCCGCGCTCAACACGGGCCAAATCGACCCGGAGACCCTACGGCGCGAACTGCGTGCACACGGATACGAGGACGACCCATCGGCCCTCTTGACGCGTATGGAGGCCGACGAGGAGTCGACCACCGAGGCCGACGAGTCGAGTCCTCACGACGAGGTGGACACAATCTTGACGAAGTGGCTCGCGTCCTTCCTCGACGAAGGACACGCTTCGTGGCCGATGCCGAACCGTGAACGTGGATTCTACGCTGCGTTCCGTTCGGTAGCGCGCTACGACCGGTCACTCCCGGACCCGAGCGCTGTCGCGACCCTTCCAGACGACCCGATAGAGGCAATCGAACAGGCCGTCTCCACGTATCCACGCGACCAGTTAGTCGACCTCTTCGAGTTCCACCTCAGCAGGCTTCCGGGGTGGACCGGATTTATCAAACAGCGGGCTGCCAGTGGTGGAGACTGGCAATCGAAGTACCCCATCACGCTCACGGAGTACCTTGCCGTCCGGTTAGTTCTCACAGACATCTTCGATGCACCGCTCGGCCCGCCGACCGCCGAAGCGGATTCGACACGCACTGAAGGTGACCGACAGTGGGACGACGGTGTTCCACTCCCCGAGCTCTGGTTGAACGCGTGGGAGGCCACGTATCGCACCGAACTGGTCGAGGCGGTAGCCGACCAGAGTCAGTCAGCATCCGCATCCGGAGACGGTGAACAAGCCGTCGCTCTCGAAGACGGTGGTCGTCCAGATGCACAACTCGTCTTCTGTATCGACACCCGTTCGGAGGTCATTCGTCGGCACGTCGAGGACGCGGGTGCCTACGAGACCTACGGCTACGCAGGCTTCTTCGGCATCCCGATGCGCTACGAAGCCTACGACTCTGGGGTTACGATAGACGCGTGCCCGCCGATTCTCGATGCGCAACACTACGTCGCCGACAACCCGGTCGAAGGGTGTGACCACGAACACGGACGCTACGACACGTGGGCGAACGCCACCAGTGCTGCCACGAACGTCCTCAAATCCCTCAAATCGAACGCTGGGACTGTGTTCAGTTTCGTCGAGAGCGCTGGCAGTGGCTACGGTGTCGCACTCACCGCACGGACGCTCTTCCCGGCGCGTGTGTACGACTTCCTCACCGGTGTTTCCGAGCGGGTCCCCTCTGACGCTGACTTCTGTGCACCGGCACTCGACTACGACCCAGACGTCGATGGAGACCTCCCACACGGCCTGTCCACGGCGGAGAAAGTCGAGTACGCCGCGACTGCGTTCGAACTGATGGGGTGGGACGAGTTCGCACGGGTCGTCGCGTTCGTCGGCCACGCCAGTCAGACCGCGAACAACCCGTTCGAGTCCAGCCTCGACTGTGGTGCCTGTGCGGGCAATGCTGGCGGCCCGAGCGCTCGCGTCCTCGCGGCCATCTGTAACGACGACGAGGTCAAGTCAGCGCTCCGTGACCGCGGATTCGACATTCCGTCGGACACCGTCTTCGTCGCTGGCGAACACAACACGACGACGGACGAAGTGACGCTCTTTACCGCGCCGGTTCCGGAGAGCCACGAGGCCGACGTCGAACAGCTTCGTTCCGACCTCGAAACCGCCCGTGCCGGGTCGGCCGCAGAGCGGACCGAGTCGATGGACGCATCTGAACCGGGAACTCGCGAGACCGAACGCCGCGCCACAGACTGGGCCGAGACACGTCCCGAGTGGGGACTCGCCGGCAACGCAGGCTTCGTCATCGGCCCCCGTTCACTCACGCAAGGGCTCGACCTCGACGGTCGTTCGTTCCTCCACTCGTACGACTGGCGGGAGGACGAATCGGGCGAGGCGCTGGCGGCCATCGTGGGAGGACCGATGGTCGTCACCCAGTGGATAAACATGCAATACTACTTCTCGACCGTCGACAACGCCGTCTACGGGAGCGGGTCGAAAATCACCCACAATCCTGTCGGTAACGTCGGCGTCTACCAGGGGAACGGCGGCGACCTGATGACGGGACTGCCGCTCCAGTCGGTCATGGCGGCCGACGACGAGCCATATCACCAACCACTGCGCCTCTCGGTGGTGATTCACGCTCCGGTCGACCGTGTGACTGCCGTCCTCGCAGAGAACCCCGGTGTCACCGAACTGTTGGACAACGGCTGGCTCTCGCTGACCGTCGTCGATCCGACGCAGAACGGCGAGGCGTTCGAGTACGACGGGAACCTCGCGTGGGTGGCAGACGAGACGTACGACAGAGGCGATGCGGTCGAAGAGCCGGAACTGACTGCGGAGTCGGTCGCACCGCCGGCGGCAGACGACTAACTGGTCAGTCGACCACTCCTCGTTCGGGAGTGGTGCCGAGCGGTGAATCTTCGTTCCTTCCCGGGTATTTACCTCTGGAGAATCGTAGTCCATCGCAATGGCGTATTCGGTACTGGAGTCGCTCATGGCTGGAAACGAATACTACGTCGAACACCTCGGCGCTGACCACTTCGAAGGGGTTCGAGACGTGCAGAAACCTCAGGTCGTCTCCATCGGATGTTCGGACTCTCGCGTTCCAGTCGAGACACTCTGGAATGCCGAGAAACCGGGGAAACTCTTCAAATCGGTCAACGTGGGGAATCAAGCCTGGACCACCGTCGGTGGCCGCCTCGTCGTCAACGACGCCGTCGGGTACGCCGTCTCCGAACTCGGCGTCTCAGATATCGTCGTCCTCGGGCACACTGGGTGTGGCGGGGTCATGGCTGCCTACAAGTCCGTCGTCGAGGACGGTGCGAACGACCTCCCTGCCGCCGTCGAAGACGCCGTCTCGCGCCTCGTCCCACTGGTCGAAGAAGCACGCGAGTTGGGAATCTTCGACGAGGATACCCCGGCTGGCGACGCGGTCAACCGTCTGGTCGAGTACGCCGTCGTCCGGCAGGTGGAGTTCCTCACCGAGAGCGACGAGGTTCCCGAAGCCACCGACTGCTGGGGCTTCGTCTACGACTTCCAGCACGCCTACGGCGACGACGACGGAGCGGCGTACCTCGTCGCCGCGAACGGCGATTCGGACCCGGACCTCGTCGCCGAGTGGGTCCCCGACGAGTTCGCGGGTCGCGTCAAATCGATTCGGTGACGGGCCGATTCGAGCCGATTACTCGTCGCGCGCGTCGTCGATAATCTGTGAGAACTCGCGGGCTGTCTCGGTGATGACCTCGAAGTGGCCGTTTGCGATAGCCTCGTCGTCCATGAGCGCCCCGCCCGCACCGACGACGACTGCGCCCGCCTCGATGTAGTCGGCGGCGTTGTCGAGGCCGACGCCACCGGTCGGCATCATCGGAATCTGTGGAAGTGGGCCCTTCATGCTCTTGAGGTGGCCCGGCCCGAGCGACGACGCCGGGAAGACCTTCACGAGGTCGGCACCGGCCGAGTAGGCGTCGACCGCCTCTGTCGGTGTCATGATGCCCGGGGCGACGAGCGTTCCGTAGCGGTTGCACGTCTCGACGACACCCTCGTCGAAGTTCGGGCCGACGACGAACTCTGCTCCAGCCTGAATCGCCGCGTTGGCCGTCGGCGCGTCGAGGACGGTGCCCGCGCCGACGATAGCCTCACGGTCCGAGAACGACGCCGACACCTCGCTGATGAGGTCCATCGCGTCGGGGTTGTCGGCCGTAATCTCGTAGGCGGTGACACCCCCCTCGTTCAGTGCGTCGGCGACGTCGATGATGGTGTCGGCGTCCGCGCCGCGCATCACCGCGACGACGCCACTGTCGGCGAGTCGTTGCATGTTCTCGTGTACGTCGAGTGCGACCATTGTCGACCCGATATTTACTACAGAAGTTAATAAATTGGGGGTCGCGTCGATATCGACGTGTCTGAATCACGTCCACGCCGACTGTCACCACGCGACATGCTCAAATTCTCCGGGCACTAACCCGAGGTAAGCGACGGCCGGACGGCGTGTGTCGTCCCGCTTTCGCACCACCATGTCCACCCACCTCGATTTCGAAGGACTGTACCGCGACGTCATCCCGTCGGTCGTCTCCGTCTACGTCGGCGGGCGACGCCGTCCCGGCGGCGCCGGCAGTGCGTTCGTCTACGACGACCAGCACCTCGTGACGAACGAGCACGTCTCCAGACTCGCCGACCGCGACTCGAAGCGCGTCGAACTCCGATTCGCCGACGGGTCGTGGCGCGTGGGTGACGTCGTCGGTGCCGACGCGTACACGGACCTCGCCGTCGTCGCCGTGGATGACCTCCCCGACGACGCCGTCGCACTTCGCCTCGCGACACAGAACCCGGCCCCCGGCCGTGCAGTCGCCGCCCTCGGGAATCCCCTCGGTCTCGACGGGTCGATATCCGCCGGCATCGTCTCCGGAGCGAACCGGTCGCTTCCCACCTCGAACGGGTTCGCTATCCCCGACGTCGTTCAGACTGACGCCCCAATCAACCCCGGAAACTCCGGTGGTCCGCTCGTCGGGATTACGAGCGACGGCGACGGTCCGCCCTACGAAGTCGTCGGCGTCAACCGGGCGAAACAGGGAGACAACATCGGATTCGCCGTCTCGCCAGTCATCGCGAGTCGCATCCTCCCAGACCTCGTCGCCGACGGGCACTACCGACACTCGTATCTCAGGGCGCGGACTCTCGACGTGACGCCTTCTATCGCAGAGGTAAACGGCCTCGACGCGCCTCGTGGCGTCCTCATCGTCGGGACTGCGACCGGCGACTCCGGCGACGGCGTCCTCCGCGGATGCACCGAGAAGGCCGCGCTCCGTGGCTGGGAGATTCCCGTCGGCGGCGACGTCGTCGTCGCCATCGAAGGGAACCCAGTCCGGACACACGAGGAGTTGATGCGCTACCTCATCACCGAGACCCGACCCGGCGAACCCGTCGCAATCGACGTCCTCCGCGAAGGCGACCCGATGACGCTCGTCGTCGAACTCGACGAACGGCCGTCTGCGACCCGGGACAACCGAGACGGTGAGAGCCAAATCCCAATCGAGTGAATACCGTTTTGACACTACTTCCCTAATATCGTGGTCGTGTCTTCACACTTCGACAACTCGACCGACGACGCTCCGACGGCAGTCCCGCCCGACGCCTCACTGTTCGACGAAATCGCCCCACTCAGACTCGCCATCGGCGTGGTGTTCAGTGCGTTCGCCGTCTTCGCCGTCGTCGCAGGGTGGCTTTCACCGCTCTCTCCCGATACTGTCGGCGTCGTCCTCCTCTGTTTCGTCTTCCTCGCGGGAGGGTTCGTCCCGTTCAACTCGACGCTGGCGTACAACGTCAGCCAATCCGCCGCGTTCATGCTCTGGGGCGGTCTCAGATTGCTGGTCGGTGGGTTCGACGTGATTCCACTGCTCCTCGGTGGGTTCGGCGCCGTCAGCCTCGTCTTCTACGGTCGGCGAGCGCTCACCGACGGACTACGGACGTACGCCTGAGTTGCCCAGTCGGGACTGTCGGCAGCGAACGCGTCGCTACTCACGAACGGTCAACACCGGCACCTCGGAGAGTCGAACGACTCGTTCGGTCGTACTCCCCAAAATCGCGTGTTCGAGGCCGGTCCGGCCGTGCGTCGCCATCACGACGAGGTCGGCACCGACTTCGTCGGCGTAGTCGAGTATCTCTCGGTGTGGGACGCCGATTCGGACCGCTGTTTCACAGGGGATGTCGGCGTCGTCGGCGAGTGACGCGATTTCTTCGACGGCCATCTCTGCGGCGTCGCGGAGACTCGCCTGAACTCGTTCGACCGGAACGTCCGCGGCGGTCCACAGACCGAGGTCACTGGAGTCGATGACAGACAAGACGCGAATCGTCGCGTCGTAGGTGTCGGCGATGTCGATAGCACGGCGGGCGGCGGCGAGAGAACGGGCACTCCCGTCGGTGGGGACGAGGACGGAATCGTACATGTCATACTAGTTGCGTGCTGTCGCTATGGCTCTTCGTGTCAAGCGTCTCGCAGCCGCGAGGCTACGGTGTGTCGACTATCGTCGTGAGAATGGAGGTTACGGCTGTGTCGGCGTTAGACGCGGGTGCGCGGCTTGGGGACGGTCTTTCGGACTGCCGCGGCGGACGCGACGAGAAGTCCACCGAACAGGATGGAGACGAACAGTTCGGGCGCGACAGTCAGGCCAGCCACGCCACCGACGGTGGCGAACAGTGCGTACCCGGCGACTACCGTGAGGGTGATGCCGATGACGACTGCGAGGCCGATTCCGACTTTCATCACGTCGAGTTTCATGGTCACCTCTGTCTACGCCACAGAATTCCATATATAGGCAGACTGGTTCCCAGTCGCCGGGAAACTGCCTGCGTTCTCCCACGTTATCGAGGGGATATTATATGCGCTCTCCGCTCGTCGAGGGCACCGAAAAATCGCAGCAAAACCGGTCTCGGGCGACCGGTGATTACGACGCCGACTCCGACCCTTCGCCGTAGAGTCCGTACAGCACGAACATCAAGGCGAGGAACAGGAACTCGATGACCGCGATGGCGATGAGGGGCAGGTCGATGTTGAAGAACCCCGCCACAGTCCGGAGTTCGATGGCGATGGGAACGCTGAACGCGATGATGACCAACGCTCGTGCCTTCGTCAACTTCATGCAGCAACCTCCAGCAGGGTGTTGACCGTCGTGGTAACCAACGTCGTCACGAAGTCGAGACCCGCCGAGACGGTGGCCGGAATTGGCAGGCCACCGCCGAACAGGCCGCCACCGTTCTGAATGATACCAGCGAGCGGAAGCGTGTAGGCGAGGATGACGAGGACGACGGCGATGCCGGTCCACAGACCGAGGTTGTCGAGGACGCGCGGACTACCCTCGGGGCCCGAGAGCGGTTCGGGGAGGTACTCGTCGACCGGACGGTCGGACTCCTCTCCGAGCGAGGTCAGGAGGATGTTGAACAGGAACAGCACCACCGACAGGAACAGGAGCGTCCCGCCGAGGGCAATCTGCACACGTAGTTCGAAGATGCTCCCGATAGGCGTCAGGAACTCGAAGTTCTGGTACTGCGGTTCTGCGGTCCGACGCGGGATGCCAGCGAGGCCGGCGCGGTGCATCGCGTTCGACATGAAGACCATGCCGACGAACCACATGATGACCTGCAGGAGGCCAATCGGTCGGCTGTAGAGTTTCGTCCCGGTGAGTTGCGGAACCAGCCAGTAGGACCCTGCCATCATGGTCAGGGCGACGGCAGTCCCGACGGTGAGGTGGAAGTGACCGGGAACCCACAGCGTGTTGTGGATGAGGTAGTTGATGTTCATCCCGGCGTTGATCATGCCGGAGAACCCACCTGCGGCGAACAGAATCCCGGCGAGTGCCATGCCGGTGAAGGCAGGGTCACGCCACGGGAGTGCACCAAGCCAGCGGAGGTAGCCTTCGCCACCACGCTGTCGTGCACCGTGTTCCATGCTGGCGACGGCGGTGAACGCCGTGAGTAGCGACGGGAGCAGCAGGAACATCGTGTTCGTCATCGCGATGAACTTGAAGCCCTCTGCGATACCCGGGTCGAGGTACTGGTGGTGAATCCCGACCGGCGTCGAGAGCAGCAGGAACAACAGGAACACCACGCGTGCGAGTGGGTCGCTGAACAGGCGACCGCCCGAGAGTTTCGGGAGGATGGTGTACCACATCATGTACGCTGGCATCAGCCAGAAGTACACGATTGGGTGTCCGAAGTACCAGAACAGCGTCCGCGTGAGAAGCGGGTTGACACTCGGAATCAGACCGAGCGACCACGGGATGAGGAAGAACACCACCGAGACGGCGACACCGAGCGTCGCGAGGTACCACATAATCATGGTCGTCAGGACCATGAACATCTGCAGTGGGATGCGCTCACCCTTGTTGTCGCTCCGCCACGCACGGTACGAGAGGAACCAGTCGGCACCTGCGAGCCACGTTCCGACGATGAACATCGCCAGTCCGATGTAGAAAATCGGGTGGGCTTGCAGCGGGGCGTAGAACGTGAACAACACGTCTGCGCTAATTCCGAGATTCGGGACGAGGCCACCGAGAATCGCGATGGTGGCGAGGACTGTCCCAGTCGTCATCAGACCGAACCACGCCCACGAGTACAGTGTACTCACGGCGGGGCGGTCCAGACTCCGCGCGGTTGCCCAGTGGAAGAACCCTGTGAGGAAGAAGATGGTGAACACGATTGCCAAGAGGACACCGTGTCCAGTCAGCATCGTGTAGTAGTCCGCAGAGTCGATGACGCGAAGGATGTCTGTTCGGTGGAGCGCCTGTACGAGGCCGAAGAACGCTCCTATTCCGAGTGCGACGAACGAGACGAGGAGGTTCGCCTTGATGACACCTGCCTCGGAGGGGAACCTATCGACGAACGTCCGGGCCGGCCCAGAAGCGGTCGCCATCAGTTACTTCCCTCCTGTTGCTGCTGTTCGTACCAACTGTCGAATTCGCTCTGTTCCATGACGACGAGTTTTCCTTCCATCACGTGGTGCCCTGAGCCACAGTATTCGTTACAAACCAGACCGTACTCACCGGCCTCGTCGAACTCGACGGTGAACTTGGCCACTTGGCCGGGAATCGCCATCGTGTTCGCGTTGGTTCCCACGACGTTGAAGCCGTGAATGACGTCTGCTGCAGTCACGTAGAACGTGACGGTACTCCCTTCGGGGACGCGGATGGGCTGCGTCGTGCCGGGTTCGAAGACGAACTGTCGAGCGACGACGTACACGTCGTAGGAGTTCTCACCGGTCTTTTCGACGCCCGGGTCGCCGAACTTCGGGTGGTCGTCGAGCGTTGCCGGGTCGACGGTTCCACCCTCGTCGTCTATCATCTCGATACCCACGCCGGCGGCGCCGTAGGTGATTGTTCCAATGAACCCGACGATGAGGACGAGTGCGAGTGCCAGCCAGAGTTTCTCGTACGTGTGTATCTCCATCTGTCACCCCACCACCGTCAGACCCCGACCGAGGAACTCGATGAAGTACATGAACACCCACATCGAAAGCAGGATAATCATGTAGATAACGACGAGAATGAGTGTCCCGACTGGGTCGAAATCGTCGTGCCCAATTTGCCGTACGATACCGTCGTCGGCCGTCCCGACGATAGAATCTACAGGTGGTTCTGACGAACCACGTTGAGTCGCCGCATCAGCTGGCACGTCTCCAGAACTCGAAGCCTGGGAGACAGGGGACGCGGCGCTCCCCTCTGCTGTCGAATCAACGGCCATACCCGGTCATGAGCAAGAACGTACCTTCAAAGCATCAGGCGATTCTCACCACGTTGGAATGAGCGAAATCGGAAACAATACCACCGCGTATCAACCGATATGGAACTCACTCCGCGTCTCGCCGGAACAGTCGCACTCCTGGCGCTCTTGCCAGCAATCGTCTTCGGGGTTACGAACAACCTCCTCGCGGGTGTCGTGACGGCTATCAACGTGCTTCTCATCTCGCTGATTATCTACCTCCTGATGAGCCCGACCGAAGGCGGACACGACCACGAGACCGAACACGACGTCGAACAGGAACAGGCAGTCTAAGATGGACGGAGGGGCGACACCACCCGTCGTCTCCGCAACTCCCCCAGAGGCCGCTGCCTTTCTCCTCGTCGGCCTCCTCGGTGGCGCGCACTGTCTGGGGATGTGCGGACCGCTCGTGAGCGTCTACGCGGACCGACTGAGCGACCGTGCAGGTACGGAGTCGCTCACACTCGTTCACGTCCGACAGCACGCGCTCTTCAACGTCGGGCGAGCACTGAGTTACGCCACTATCGGGGCACTCTTCGCCCTCGTCGGTGGGTTGTTCTTCGGTGCGTTCGACTCGCTCGCAACCATCGGGAGTGGTGTCCGCGCGACGACGGGACTCCTCGTCGGGACAGCAATCATCCTCACCGGCCTCGGCTACCTCGTCGGACGTTCGGCCGCACTCGACCGACTCACGCCCGCACCCGTGACACGCTTGTTTGGACGGGTCAGCGGGTGGGCGACGGCACGGGTCGACCGACTGGTCGGTGGCCCGCGAATCCTCGGACTCGGCGCGATTCACGGCCTGCTCCCCTGCCCAATCATCTATCCCGCGTACCTGTACGCCTTCGCCACTGGTGACCCACTTCGGGCCGCCGCGTTGCTCGGCCTGCTGGGACTCGGGACGATTCCGACGCTGTTCCTGTACGGAACGCTACTCGGACAGGTCTCGGCGCGTCGTCGCGCAGTCCTCCACCGGGCGCTCGGAGCGTCGTTCCTCGTCCTCGGGTACATTCCGCTGTCGCACGGGTTGATGCTCCTCGGCGTCTCGGTCCCACACCTTCACGTCCCCTTCTACCAACCCTTGGGGTGAGCATGGCGACGAAGACGCAGTCGCGTGGTGCAGGCGACGACGATGCCAGCGGATGCGACCTCTGTGGGTTGCCGACGCCGACACCGCCAGTGACGGGCGACGACGTCGATGGCGAGTTCTGTTGTCGGGGCTGTCTCGAAATCACGCGCACGCTCGGTGACGCCGCGAGCGCCGACCCAGAGACGGTCGAAGAGGAACTCGCCGGCGAGGCAGAAGCAGTCCCAGACGGTGCCGAACGCACCTACATGTCCGTCGACGGGATGCACTGTGCCACGTGTGAGGCGTTCGTCTCCGGCACGGCGCGGTCCTGCGACGGCATCTACGCCGCGGACGCGAGTTACGCCAACGACATGGTCCGCGTTACCTACGACCCGGAGACCGCCGACCTCGACGGCCTCTCGGGGACGCTCTCGCGGTACGGGTACGGAACGCGCGACCCGAACGAACGTGAGGCCACAGAGCGTGGCGACAATCAGGTCGCGCGGTTCGTCATCGGGGGCGGCGTCTTCGGGATGATGGTGATGATGTGGTACATCCTCTTTCTGTACCCGACCTACGTCGGGTTCTCGCCGGTGGTCGAACTCGGCGTCTTCGACGGTATCTACATCGTCGCCAACATCTGGCTGATGACCTCTATCGTCCTGTTCTACACGGGGTTCCCCATCCTTCGAGGGGCCGTCGTCAGCCTCAGGGCGGGCCAACCGAACATGGACTTGCTCGTCTCTCTCGCGGCGACCAGTGCGTACGTCTACTCGACGGCCGCCATGGTCGTCGGCGAGACACACGTCTACTTCGACGTGACCGTCGCCATCATCCTCGTCGTGACGCTCGGCAACTACTACGAAGACCGAATCAAGCGGAAGGCGGCCGGGATGCTCTCAGACCTCGCAGCATCGCGTGTCTCCGAGGCCCGATTACGGACTCCCGACGGGGTCGAAACTGTCTCTGTCGATGCGCTCGAACCGGGCGACACCGTCGAGATTCGGCCGGGCGAACGAGTCCCGGTGGACGGGACGGTCCGCGAAGGGACCGCGGCAGTGGACGAAGCACTCGTCACAGGCGAGTCGATGCCGCGGACGAAACGCCCCGGCGACGACGTCCTCGGCGGCACCGTCGTCACCGACCGCCCCCTCGTGGTCGACGTCGGCGAGGACGCCACGAGTACGCTCGATAGACTCGTCGAACTCCTCTGGGACATCCAGAGCGCTCGCTCGGGCGTCCAGCGTCTCGCCGACAAACTCGCGACAATCTTCGTTCCCACTGTCCTCGTCCTCGCAGTAATCGCGTTCGGGTGGACGCTCGTTCGCGGCGAGTCGGCGACGGCGGCACTCCTCATCGGCCTCACGGTCCTCATCGTCTCGTGTCCGTGTGCGCTGGGCCTCGCCACGCCACTGGCCGTCGCGTCGGGCATCAAAGAGGCGGCGAGTCGCGGTATCGTCGTCGCCTCCGAGGCCGTCTTCGAGGCGGTCCCCGACGTGGACGTGGTCGTCTTCGACAAGACGGGGACGCTGACCGACGGCGACATGACGCTTCTCAGAACCGACGGCGCGAGCGAGGACACCGAAGAAGACACACTCCGACTGGCCGCAGCACTCGAACGCTTCTCTGCACACCCACTGGCCTCGGCCATCGTCACCGCCGCCGAAGACGCCGATATCGAGATTCCCGATATCGCCGCAGACGACGCTGTCGTCCACGACCGAGGCGTCTCCGGGAGCGTCGACGGCGAACGAGTCGTCGTCGGCCATCCGTCGCTCCTCCGCGACGAGGGGATGACCGTCGGTGACGACGTTGAATCCGCCATCGACGCCGCACGCGACGAAGGTGCGGTCCCAGTCGTCGTGGGGTGGGGCCGTCGTGCCCGCGCAGTGCTCGTCGTCGGCGACGAACCACGCGAGGCGTGGGACGACGTGGTTTCGGCCGTCGCGGACGACGGCAGACGCGACGTGGTCGTCCTCACGGGCGACTCCGAGCGTGCGGCACGTCGGTTCCGCGACCACCCGGACGTGACGGACGTGTTCGCGGGCGTCCCACCCGAGGCGAAAGCCGAGACGGTCGAACGCCTCCGAAGTCGTGGGACCGTCGCGATGGTCGGCGACGGGAGCAACGACGCGCCCGCACTCGCGGCCGCAGACATCGGTATCGCCCTCGGCACTGGGACAGATATCGCAGGCGACGCGGCAGACGCCGTCCTCGTCGGCCGTGACATCGACGCGATTCCGGAGGTGTTCTCGCTGTCCGCCGGCGTGAACCGTCGCATTCGCGGGAACCTGACGTGGGCGTTTGGCTACAACGCCGTTGCCATCCCACTGGCCGCACTGGGCGTCCTCAACCCGCTCTTCGCTGCGATTGCGATGGGCACGTCGAGTCTGCTCGTCGTGGCCAACTCCGCTCGGTCGCTGGACTGACGCCCATCGGCCGAGACAGGTGGTCGTCACGAAGTCGAGTCGTCCTGGTCGCTGCCGCGAGCGTACCAATCAAGTCCCTCCGCTTCGTCACTGAGTATAATGACAGACGACCCCTTCGCACTCTCGATTCCACAGGGGTGGACTGTCGTTATCGACGAGGACACCGACGACGCCAGCGCACAGACCATCTACGAGTCGCCGACGTGTGACTACCGCGTCGTCGTCACCGAGTTCGCACGGGGACTCACGCTCTACTGGTGGGTCGATATCTTCGCCCGCGCAGACGGTGAGTGGCACCGCCGGGAAGTCGGCCTCGGCGATTCGTACCGCGACCCGGAAGTCGTCGCCGACGCAGCACAGGACGCCATCGACGGCCTCGCAGAGCAGTCGTCCGGCGTGCTCGAAACGTACCTCGACGACTGACTTATCACCGCTCCGGAACGACTGACGGGTATGTACCTCGTCGCCTACGATGGGTCGCTCCTGTCCAATACGGCGCTCTCGCGAGCATCGGCGCTGGCAAAGCAGACTGGGTCCGAGATACTCGCCGTCGCAGTCGTCCCGAGAGACGCCGAGTACGCCGTCGAGATGGGGTGGGTTCCGACGAAAAAAGACTTCGACCGAGACGCTGTCGTCAGCGAACTCCACCGGACGGCGGTGAAAATCGCGCCAGAAGCGTCGTTCCGGACCGTCTCAGTCAGTCGACTGCCGGTCCCGGGCGAAATCGTCGCGGAACTCAAACGTGTCGCCCACGAGGAGAACGCAGACACCGTGTTCGTCGGCAGTGAAAACGCTGGCCGCGTCGTCGTTCCACTCGCCAGCGTGGGCGGTTCCGTCGCGAGCGACGACACCTACGACGTCCACATCGTCCGGCACGCACCACCAGCGGTGAAAAAGCGGTTCCCGAAGTCAGACTTCTACCTCCCCTGAGCGTTCGACGGACTCTCACAAATCGCCCGACAGCGTCGAGCCGTCATTTCATGTGTCGGGGGTGCGAAGGAGACGTATGAAAGACATCAGGTACGTCTACACGGTGGGGATGGACGCAGAAGATATCTCCAGACGCCTCGACGAGGCATCGTCGGGGATATTGTCGCTCGCGGACGACAACCGGGCGTACGGAATCCCCGTCCACGTCTCCCTCGACGAAGAGAACGGACGCCTCCTCTTTCGCCTGACCGACGACGGCCACAGCGAGAAGTTCGAGTACATAGAAACGACCGACGAGGCGACGTTCATCTGCTACGAGGATGCCGGAAAGGACTCCTGGAGCATCATGGCGCGAGGGTCGATTCGGGTGCTTCCGGACGACGAACTCCCCGACGAGGCCACCATCAACGAGATGTACGGCGGCGTCCGCGTCTTCGACGAAGCGGTCGACGACTTGCAACTCCACATCGTCGAACTGGTCTACGACGAGTTGACGGGGCGTGAGACGGCCAGATGACGCGCGTCGCGGGCGTCGTCCTCGCCGGCGGTCGCTCACGGCGGTTCGGTGAGACGGACAAAGCACTCGCCCGACTCGATGGCGTCCCCCTCGTGCGCCGAACTGCCGGGCGGGTGATGCAGGCCACCGACGAACTCGTTCTCAACTGTCGGCGCGACCAGGCAACTGCACTCGAAGACGCGTGCGCCGACCTCGACCCCACGCTTGCTCTCGATATCGACCCAGACACCGGTCCACTCGGAGGTATCTGGACCGGCCTCGCTGCCACCGACGCGCCACTCTCTGCCGTCGTCGCCTGCGACATGCCTTTCGTGGACCCGACGCTACTCGAATTTCTCGTTGCCGAGGCCGACGAGACGGGTGCCGACGTCGTGGTGCCCCGCGTCGAAGACGGGTGGTTCCAGACGACGCAAGCAGTCTACCGAACTGCCAGTGTCTCGATGGCCGCCGAGGAAGTCCTCGACAGCGGTGGTGGGCGGATACTCGACGCCTTCGAGTCACTCGACGTTCGAACCGTCGGTGCCGAGGTTCTGGACCGATTCGACCCGCGAACCTTCGAGAACGTCAATACACAGGGAGAACTCGACGCCGCGGAAGCAGAGGTTCGGCGTCGAAATACCGAGATGGAGTGGGAGTAGCGCGAGAGTGCGATGAGACCGGGGTGCCGTGCAGTGTCGGAGATAGCACCCGTCAGTAGATGTCGACGACGGGGTCGTCTGCGACGAGTCGAGTGGCGACGACTCGGTCGACGCGCGGGTGTTCGCGCACCCACCCTGCGATTCGGTCGGCCGTCTCTGCTTCTGTCTCTCCGTCGACCATGTTGAGCACCGGGACGATTCGTGCCGTCTCGGGCACGTCTTTCATCCCACCGTGGTCACTCGTCAGTACCGCCGCCACGTCCCACGCCGAGATGGGGTCGCCGGGGGCCGTGCCCGTAATCTCCGAGACGAGCGCTGGTCTGTGGACGTGTGTTTCCTCCAGTGGTTCGCCGACGACGCGGACGCTCGCAACCGGGCAGACGAGGTCTGTACTGTCGGGGACGCGCGGTTCGTGGTCGGCAGGTGCCTTCAACCACCGCGAGCGTGCGCCATCGGCCTTCGTCAACACAACGTCGTCCGTCGCGCGACCGACTCCTGCGACGGTGGTCGGGTCGTAGCCACGGTAGCGGTCTGTACGCTCCCGTTCTGGAACGATGCCGAGAGGGCGCGTCGGGGTTTCCTCGACGACCGTCGCAGGGTCGTCGGTGACGACCACCTCGGCCACTTCGTCGTCGAAGATGGGGATTCTGACGGTACTCGTGACTACGCCGTCGAGCGACCGGGCGAGGCGGTAGATGAGCGACTTCTTGCCGCCCGCGCCGACCATACACGTCAGGTCGTCGGGCCCGACACCGAGTGCGTCCGCGAGCGTCGTGTCGACCGAGACCTCAGTCATCGTTCGCTGGGTCGACGAGGACGCGGACGGCGCTGTGTTTGTACTCGGGAATCTTCGCTGTCGGGTCGAGGGCGTCCCCCGTGAGTTTGTTCACGAGTGGGTCGGCGTAGTGGAACGTGGTGAACACGGTTCCTCGGCGGACGGCGGGTGTGACTTCGGCGGCGACGGTGACGGTCCCGCGGTCGTTTTCGATACGGACTCGGTCGCCATCTTCGATATCCCGGTCTGCGGCGTCGTCGGGGTGAATCTGAAGTACGTCCTCGCCGCGCATCCGCATCAAGACGCCCGAGCGTCGGGTGAGCGCGCCGCTGTTGAAGTGCTGGAGGACGCGCCCCGTCGTGAGGACGAGTTCGTCGTCTTCGACGGGGTCTGCTGGGTCCACGTGTTCGACGACGCGCAGAGGGGCAGTCTTCGACCCGGTTTCGAACTGTTCGGTGTGGAGGATTGCGGTCCCCTCGGTTGCCCCCTCTGGGAACGGCCACCGCTGGCTCCCGGTGCCGATTCCGTCGTACGACATGCCGACGTAGAGTGGTGAGACTGCTCGTAACTCGTCGAAGACGCCTTCGGGCGTCTCTGGCGTGTCGAGTCCAGCGACGCGCTGGGCGAACTCTCGGAGCACGTCGAGGTCGGTTCGGGCGTCGCCCGGCGGTTCGACGTTCTGTCGCATCCGAATGACCTGTCTATCGGTATTGGTCACGGTTCCCGACTTCTCCGCCCAGACACTCCCGGGGAGTACCACGTCGGCGAACTCGGCTGTTTCGGTCGGGAAGACGTCGTGAACGACACAGAAGTCCAGTTTCTCGAACTGCGCTTCGACGTGGTTCGCGTTCGGTTCAGTGACTGCGGGGTTCTCGCCGAAGACGTACGCCGCTCGAACGTCGTCGCCGAAGCGGTGGGTCGCTTCGACTTCGGTGAGACCCGGAGTCGCCGGGGGTTCGAATCCCCACACCTCGGCGACGGCGGCGCGGGCATCGTCGTCAGTGACCTGCTGATAGCCGGGGAGGACGTTCGGTAGTCCTCCAACGTCACCAGCGCCCTGGACGTTGTTCTGGCCGCGAAGTGGGTTCACGCCGGTGCCCGCCTTGCCGACGTTGCCGGTGAGCAGTGGCAGATTGATGAGCGTCTGGACGTTGTCGGTGCCGCAGTGGTGTTGGCTCATCCCCATCCCAGTGAAGATGGCTGCGCGGCCCGCTTCGCCGTACATGCGGGCCGCCTCTCTGAGGTCTTCGGGGTCCACGCCGGCGCGGTCTGCTTCTTCGTCGACGTCGAGTTCGGCGAGGTACGCACGGAGTTCGTCGAATCCGGTGGTTCGCTCGGCGACGAACTCCTCGTCTACGAGTCCCTCTTCGACGATGACTGCCGCCATCGCGTTCAACAGGGGGATGTCGAACCCGGGCTTGACCGGGAGGTGGACGTCTGCGGCTTTCGTGGTTGGATTCTCTCGTGGGTCGACGTGAATCAGTTTCGTGCCCGACTTGAGCGCCGGGAGGAGGTACGACCGGAAGATGACGGGATGCTGTTCGGCCGGGTTCGCACCCGTGACGAGGTACACGTCGGCTTCCATCAGGTCTTCCAGAGAGTTCGTCATCGCCCCCGCACCGAATCGGTCACCCATCGCAGCGACCGTCGAGGAGTGACAGAGGCGCGCACAGTTGTCGATGTTGTTCGTCCCGAGTTTCCGTGCCGTCTTCTGGAGGAGGTAGTTCTCTTCGTTCGTGCAGTTCGAAGACGTGAAAAAGAACACTGAGTCGGGACCGTGGTCCGCGACGATACGGTCGAACTCGCGTTCGATTCGGTCGAACGCCTCTTCCCACGTCGCTTCGACTAACGTCCCGTTGACGCGGACGAGTGGTCTCGTCAACCGCTCTTCGTGGTCGACGACGTCCCACGCCGCGGCACCCTTCGGACAGAGTTCTCCCTTCTGATTCACCGGCCCTTTCCACCCGACGGCGCTCTCACGGTCTGCATCGTACTTGATGCCGCACCCGACGCCACAGTACGGGCAGACGCTCTCGTTCGGCTCTGCCACTCGGTCGCTCATGGTCGAACCCCACACATACGTGGACATGCAACGGCAGCGATATTCATCGTACCGCCGACACCAGCGACGTGAAAATCGTCGGTGGTGGGTTCTCGCCACGGGCTGTTTCGAACCTGGGAGACCGACTGCGTGTTCAGCGAGTGAGTGGGTTCCGAACTCTCATCTGCCGACCGTGGCCATGATTCGGTCGCGGTAGAGGTACCCGAGAACCGACGCCGAGACGAGGACAGAGACGAGTGCGACGACGAGAACGGGGTTCCCGTTTGCCGCCGCAGACCCTGCGAGGTTTACGAGGAGGAAGCCCGGAAGTCGCCCGACTGCGGCGACGGCGACGATACGCCGAATGGGGATGTCCGTGAGACCCGCCGCGAAGCAGATGGCGTCGTCGGGGAGGCCCGGAACGAGGAAGATGAGAAAGAGGACGGCGAGGCCGTGGTCCGCCACCACGTCGTCGAAGAGGGCGAGAGCGTCGTCGGTGACGACGCGTTCGACGTAGGGGCGACCGTAGTAGCGGGCGATGGCGACGGCGAGTGCCGTCCCGAGGACGATGCCGACCATGCTGTAGACCGTACCCCAGAACGCACCGAAGAGAAACCCGCTGGCGAACCCGAGTGCCTGCCCGGGAACCGGCGCGAGGAGGACCTGAAGCACCTGAACGGCGACGAACGCCAACGGTGCGAGTGGACCGGCGTCGAGGAGAACTATCCTGAGTTGCCGTGGGTCGGCGAGGAAGGGGTACCGACTCACGACGTACGACCCGCCAACGAGAGTGAGAGCGACGAGTACGCCGACGAGAAGCACCGTCTGCCAACGGTCGGACGTCGACTCGAAGAGGGTCGGAACGCGAGACACACTGACGCTCTCGCGCGCTGGAAGGAAAAACCTCGCCGCGAGAGCGCTTTTGTGTCGAGAGCGCGTACTAACAGGTATGTCCGATGTCATCCTCGTCGCAGTCGATGGGTCACCACTCTCGAAGCGAGCGTTCGAGCAGGCGCTCTCAGATGCCGGTTCGACCGTCATCGCGCTGCACGTCATCGACCCCTCTGACCCGGGGTACAGCGCACCGATAGACGTGGACGTGACCCTCGAACCGCTTCACGGGTCCGCAGAATGGTACGAGAAGGCCAACAAAATCGCCGACGAGATTTTCGAGGAACTCACCGCCCTCGCAGACGGGAGCGGTGTCGAGGTACAGACGAAGACGCTCCGGGGCGACCCCGCTCGGAGCATCGTCGAGTACGCGCGTGACGAAGACGTAGACGCCATCTACGTCGGCGGCCACGGCCGGACAGGTGAGACGAACCTCATGCTCGGGAGCGTGGCGGAACTCGTCGCGAGCAGAGCACCGGTCAGCGTCACCGTCGTCCGCTAACTGGGCGCAGACGACCCCTCGACGGCCGGGCAGACAGACCCCGACCGGACGTCTTCACTCGTCGTCGAGCGCGGGTGGGACACACATCACTGGCACGTCCGAGAGTCTGACCACTCGTTCGGCGACGCTTCCGACGAGGTATCGCTCGAGTCCACTCGTTCCGTGTGTCCCCATCACGACGAGGTCGACGTTTCGCTCCTTGCCGTAGTCGACGATTGTCTCGGCCGGCAGGCCGACCCGAATCTCCGTCTCGACGGGCACGTCACGTGCTGCAGCGAGGTCGGCGACAGAGGAGACTGCCCCTTCGCCGCGTGTCTCTTCGTCGTCGCCACTGGCGCTGTCGGTGTGCGTCACTCGCACGTCGACGACGTAGAGCACGTGGAGTGCGGCGCCGTACGTCGACGCGAGGTCGACCGCGTACTCGGCCGCGCGCTCCGCGTGGGTGCTTCCGTCGGTGGGGACGAGGATGTGGTCGAACATGTGTGGAGAGACGGAGGCAACCCGGATAAAACCGGATACCTGACCACGAAACGGACCGGATTTCTCCGTTTTCTCGGGTGTCGGGAAGTGAGAATCCGTCTTATGCTGAGGGCGGTCGTACTTACTCACGGGGGAGTTACAGATGCAAACCAACGACCAACGAACTGCCGAACTCTGGATTCGACCGATTCGAGATGGCCTCAGAGAGGAACACCAGTCACTCGTCGTCCGACTGGAACGACTCGTCAGAGAGGGCTACCTCGACGACGTGTGCATGCGGACGTGGAACCACAACGTCGACGTCGAGACCGACACCGCACCGACACAGCGGGACGCACTGATTCGAGAACGCCTCGCTGCATTCAGACAGTGGGCCCGACGTGAGGGCGTCGAACTGCCGACACTCGACGAACGTGCGACTGTCGGGTCGGGGCGGATGGGCCCGGCCCACGACACCGTCGTCCTTCCGCAGACACTCGTGGCAGTGTTCCGTGGCGACGACGTCGAGGCAGTCTACCCACACGAACGGCGTGGGAAGATGAAGACAGTCGCCGATTGGGTCGAAGACGCCGAGTCTGCCCTCGGTATCGATGCCGACCAAATCGACATCTGAGTCACTGACTCGACGGGATGTCGGAGCAGACGGTAGAAGAGACGAGTGCGGCGATGCCCCGCCGGAGACGTTCAGATGCCGACTGGGGTGTGATGTCCAAGTCGTCTGCGAGGTCCGACAACGCGACCGACCGGGGTATCTCGAAGTATCCCGACTCGGCGGCGAGGGTGATGACCTGTCGTTGCTTCTCACTGAGGCCGTATCCGGTCGCACTCGGGGCATCACCGCGGTAGATGCGCTCGACCGACATCTCGAGACCCATCTCGGCACAGAGCCGTCGATACTGAACGAGTGCGTCTCGGTCTGGGAACCGCATTCGGGTGTGTAGTCCGTCCGTCGTGAACGACACGTCGAGACGTGAGGCACCGACTTCGACGTCGTTCGGATAGACGACTGCGCCGGCGTCGTCCGTAATCTGCACCCGGTAGAGCCGTCGTTGTGGGAGTGACTCCATCAGTTCAGGAGTCGCAACCGTCTCGTCTCTTTGCATCCCCTCTTCGAAGGCGTCGAAATCACCGCCGCTCGCCCACACGAAGAGGACCGGACGCTCTGGGTCGGCGGCGACAGCCTGTTCGACGTCGAGTCGCATCGCCGGTGCGTGGCTAATCGCGGTCGTCAGCGGGAGGGCTTGACTGGTAATAGTGAACTCTGCGATACAACTCATTTTCAACTGAAACGTGCTGGAGAATATAAAATACAGTCATATTGACTGTTGAATCGGTGTCGTACGAAGGGCCCCGGGCGAGGCCCAAAACTGTTGTCAGAGGCACGCCCACTGGCACGACCTTGTCGTATAATCGTGGGCATACACACTTACTGCGTCTGGTGAGGAATAGGTGCGCCCTGATTTATCAAGTCATTATATATGGACGACGAAGCGTCACCCTTACTCGGAGTCACGCAGTGGGACAGATATGAACGTCCCCTGTGTCCGTGTTCCCCGTGAGACGGGTGAAGCGACACGCCAACGTCTCGCCGACGCCGACTTGTTGGACCACGAACATCAGATAACGGTCGTGGAGGGACACCTCTACATTCCCGTCGTCGACGTCGACGCTGTCCCGACGGAGTTCGAGGTAGTCGAGTACGAGTCACCGACGCGCGAGACACAGACCACGCCCGCGGAGATTCTCGGATACGAACCGTCGTACGAACGACTCGGTGATATCGTCATCCTCGACGAAGACGACCCAGAACGCGCCCGAGCGATTGCCGAGGCAATCGTCGAGTCCGACCTCAAAGCAGACACGGTGGTGAACCGTGCCTCGAAGATTAAAGGCGAACTCCGCGTTCGTGACTGGGACGTTCTCGTCGGCGACTCGACGGAGACGGTCCACCGCGAGTACGGTACCGAACTGCACCTCGATATCGACACGGTCTACTTCTCGCCTCGTCTCGCAACCGAGCGTCACCGTGTCGTCGAGCAGATTCGCGAGGGAGAACACGTCTTCGACATGTTCGCCGGCGTCGGCCCGTTCGCCGTCCCGGCGGCCGAGGCAGGCGCTGACGTCGTCGCCTGCGACCTGAACGAAGCAGCTATCGAGTTCCTTCGGGAGAACGCGGAGCGAAACGACGTGGTAGACCGAATCACCGCGATTCACGGCGACGTGCGCGAAGTTGCCGACGACTACGAAGGGTGGGCCGACCGACTCATCATGAACCTTCCCCACAGCGCCGACGAGTTCCTCGACACCGCCGTCCGCCTCGCCGGCGACGAGTGTGTCGTCCACCTCTACGACATTCAGCACGAAGACGACCCGTTCGGCCCTGGCCTCGCCGCCGTTCGCGCCGCCGCCGAACCCGAGTACGACATCGAGGTGCTCGAAGAGCAACTCGTCCGGTCGTACGCCCCCCACGAGTTCAACGTCTGTCTGGACGTTCGCCTGACGAAGCGGTCGTGAGGCGGCGTGGTGACGACCGGCAGACACCGGGTTGATTCGCAAGTCTTAATTACGTCTCCGGGGTACGAAAGAATGCGTTCGGAAGCCCACCGCGCCGGTGTAGCTCAGCTGGCAGAGCGATTCCTTCGTAAGGAATAGGCCGAGGGTTCAAATCCCTCCACCGGCTCTTTCTGTCGAACGAAGTGAGACTGAAGAGCTTTGCCTGGAGGGATTTGAATCAGGTCGGAGCTTGCTCCGACCGTGGTTCACAATCCCCTCCACCGGCTTGTTTTTCCGCGACCTCACCCACCAAGCATCTCGTGTGCTCGGTACCTGTGAGTGGGTAAATACGCGACTGGATGGATGTGTACGAGGGAGCGAACGGACGTGAGCGACCGTAGTTCACAATACGGGAAGAAACCAACGTACAGCCACGTTACCCCAACACGATACACGTACTCGTCCGGCCCACGCCTTCGATATCCTGAATCTCTTCGGTGATGAGCGTGAGGAGTTCGCGTTCGGATTCTGCTTCGACTTCGGCGACGATGTCGAACTCGCCGGCGACGATGCTGGCCCGGCGGACACTGTCGAGCGTCCGAACCTGCTCTACGACGTCTCGTGTGGTCCCGGCACCAGTCTGAATCGTGATGTAGGCTTCGACCATTCGTGACTATTGTCTGTCAAACGAGATAACTCCTCCCTCGTCGGGAAGAACACACGCGAACGAAGACCGGCAACTCAGCGGTCTGGGATACCACAGACGCCCGCTTCCTCACCCATCTTCTCCACGCCGGGTGCGAACCGTCCTAACTTCCAATCGGGGTCGTGACCTGTCTCCTCCCGGTGGTCTTCGATTCGGAGGCGGGCATCTGCGAGTTTCGAGAACGTCTCTTCGAGGCCGCACGTCGGGCAGATGACCGTCGCTCGGGTGTCCGTCATTGTTCGAAGAGAACACACGAGGTGAAGTAATTCTGTCGGAGACTCCAGCAGTAGAACGTGCCAGTCGAGACGTCCGAAAGAGAATATTGAGTCGTGGGCAACAATCACAACACAAAGACGAGTGAGCAACCGCGGTGCGTCGATGCCTGTCGAAAAAATATCGTCAGGTGACTGTTGCTGTCAACCCATGACGAGGCTCATCCACCGGTTGCGTCTGACGAACTCCATATTTTCGAGGTATGCATCGACGCCGAGGATGCGGCCGGCACCGAATGCACCGAGGCCGAACAGCAACACGGCGTAGACGATGTGGTCGTCGACGACCCATCCGTGGGCGAGTGGGAGTCCAGCCAGGAGACCACCTTCCAGCGCTGCTGCCCAGTAGAACAGCATCATGATGGTACCCCAGAAGGCGCTAAACCGGACGAACGCACCGAGGATGAGTGCTAACCCGGTGAGCGTGAGGCCCCACATGTTTAGCTGGTCGATGAGTGGATTCCCTGCCATCGAGGCCCACAACCCCATGAACGGGTTCCCTGGTGGAATCGCGTTCGCGAGGAATCCAGCGGCCGTCCAGTTGTTCGATGGGTCCGCATCGAGGTACGTGACCAGTTTCGTCACGCCGCCCTGGAAGAGCGTCCACCCCATCACGATGCGCATGATGAACAGTGAAAGGCCGACCCACCGCTCCGAGTACTCGAACGTTACATCCTGTCCAAACAGTTTCGTCTCTAAGACACGGCTGC
>NZ_LOPV01000439.1 GCF_001469865.1 Haloferax profundi | reverse complement strand
CTTTATACCCGTCGTACGTGAGTACCTGTGACGGGTCAGCGTGCCATTTCGTTAGCTCCCGCGTTTCGAAGGCTGACGGGACGATATTATAACTTGCGAGTGACTCCAACTGGTTATACCGCTCTTCCAGCGTCAGCCCATCTCGATGCGCGGTGATGTCGTTATCCGTGAAGTTTACCGTCGGGATACCGCGGGTTTTCGCCGCGAGGATACACATGACGTTTCGAGAACAGAGTGCGATATCAGTATTCGGTGCCTGAAACGCAAGCTGGACTGTTCGAGCAGGAATGCCAGCAATCTTCAGCCACTTCTGAGAGAAGTCTCGACCAACAGTTTGGAAATCAAACCCAACTTCTTCGGCTAAATCGACTGTCTCGGTCTTCTCGCGAACAGTCGTAGTCACATCCAACTCGTCGAGGTGCTTGGCTAGCGATGCAAAAAAGAACGGATGCGACGGACTGACAAGATCAATCCACGCAGTATCTTTAGCGTTCATTTATGCGATGTTAGATTTGTTGATAGTTGAATCCCGCGTCACTCCACTCCGTTTTATCGAGGTGTGCCATGGTGTCCACAATCAGGCAGCCATCCATAAGCTTGGATATCTTACTTGGAGATAACTCAGCAAACTCTGCGTGATTGGTCGCGAGAACCAGTGCATCAGCATCGCGAACTGCTTCGTCGAGTGGAACGATGTTCAGGGTTTGGTCGGAAACGTGTGGATCATGAATTCGAACATCGATGTCGTCTACTCCACCATCTGTTGCCGCCGCTTCACTCACTTTTTGTAGCCCTCCAGCCTGCAATTCGCGTGCTAGTTTCAGTCCAGGGCTGTTTCGAGTGTCGTCAACATTCCCCTTGTACGCGACTCCTAAAACCGCAATTCGGGCACCACTCAATGAACCCAATTCCTTCTCGAGAAGGTCAATCGTGTAATCAGACATTGAGTCATTGATCTCTCGAGCTGTCGAAATGAGGTTGAGTTTATCTGA
>NZ_LOPV01000438.1 GCF_001469865.1 Haloferax profundi | reverse complement strand
GAATCTCACCCTCGACGAAGGAGTGGTACAATTCGACTGTTTGTTCGATTGACTCCTGGTCAATTCCCCCAATGACACGGTCGTTCTCTCGCAGTTCGGTAATCATGTTCCCTGGGAGCACCGTCTCAGGACAATGTGCCAACCCAAAGTCGCGACCTGCAACTAAATTCGATTTTTCTAGTTGTGGCTGTAATACCGATTCAGTAGTCGTTGGGGGCACAGTTGATTCAAGGATAACCAAGTCTCCTTCTTTGAGAAGGTCACTTACAGTCTCACCAGCTGTTGCAACGTACCCGAGGTCTGCCTGCTTTTCTGCGTCATCGAACGGTGTTGGTACGCAGATGATGTGAACATCTGCCGGAACAGGGTCAGACTTGACACTGAGTCCCTTCGATTCGATTGCCTCTGTCACAAACTCTTGGAGCCCCGGTTCGTCGAAGTGAACCTCCCCATTCTGGAGGGCAGATATCACCTCGGGGTTGGTATCGAAGCCTACTACATCGTACTCAGAGTGAGCAAATATCGTGGCGGTTGGGAGTCCAATGTAACCGAGTCCATGGACGCAGATGTCTGTCATTGAAGTACCTCTTGGGGTTGTGGCTGCCCAACAGTCTGTAAAATCGTCTCTGCTGTTGTTCCGTCGCCGAATGGGTTCTCCCATTCAAAGTCTGTCTCTAACATCGTGGTTGCACTATCGACGATTTCGT
>NZ_LOPV01000437.1 GCF_001469865.1 Haloferax profundi | reverse complement strand
GTGCAGTTCCAGCGAGGCGATTAGCACCAACCTCGAGCGTCTCTGGTCGTTCCGTATTTTCTCGAAGCGTCACACAGGGGACACCGAGGATGCACGCTTCCTCTTGAACACCCCCTGAATCAGTGAGTATTATCTTTGCGCCACTCTGCAGTTGCAGAAAGTCGAGATAGTCCTGAGGAGGAATTGTTTTGATATGCTCAGGAATTGAGAGTCCAAATTCGTCTAATTGACCTCGTGCACGAGGATGAATCGGATACAAGAATTCTATGTCCAGCTCTTCACCAACACGCTCAACGCCTTCTAAGAGGTCCTCGAACGTTTCTTTGTCGTCAACGTTCTCTGCTCGGTGTGCCGTCAAAAGCCCATACTCGGTGTCTTCGAGTCCAAACTCCTCGAGCACTGAACTTTTTCGAGATGCCAATTTGTGGTTTTGTTGAACAGCATCCACGACTGTATTCCCAGTTACAAAAACACGGTCCTCTGGAAGTCCTTCTTCTAATAGGAACTCTTCGGATTGCTCTGTTGGTGCAAAGAGATAGTCCGCAGTATGGTCTGCAATCACGCGGTTTTTCTCCTCAGGCATATCGCGGTCGAAGCTCCGGAGACCAGCTTCAACGTGACCAACATCACAATCAAGTTTTGTCGCTGCGATTGTCCCTGCAAGGACGGAGTTCGTGTCTCCTTGTACGAGGACGACGTCTGTGTCTTCTTTGAGGAGGATTTCTTCTATACCGATAATCATCTCTCC
>NZ_LOPV01000436.1 GCF_001469865.1 Haloferax profundi | reverse complement strand
AGGAGGCGTCACTATTTTCACAAGCTCGAATGATCGGTGCAAGCTTGATGATTTCTGGTCGCGTCCCGAGAATGATGGTAATGTGCGGTGATTTTCTGCTCATTGTGTGAAGTCGTGTTTGAGTTCGTTGATCATGTTCGAGATGCGATTCAGGATGAGGCCCACAAAGATGCCGAGGACGCCGAGGATCGTGGTGAACCCTGCGACTAGAACCTTCCCCGGATAGAACACGTCCGAAGTTTGGTAGATG
>NZ_LOPV01000435.1 GCF_001469865.1 Haloferax profundi | reverse complement strand
GGAGTACCCCCGTGCGCTTCTTCACATTACTTCGAATGGCACGGTTACATAAAAGGCCGTCGAACCGAAGGCGCTTCGTCATGCGGTTTCATGGCGTGAAAGCCAATAAATCGTGATAGTCTGTGGATGCGACTAGTCGGTCGCCGGGTGAGTAGTGTCGAGAGCAACAGTGACCACGAGGGAGTCACCCGAGAACAGCGAGGCTCTGTGAGAGTAATGTCGCGCGAC
>NZ_LOPV01000434.1 GCF_001469865.1 Haloferax profundi | reverse complement strand
GAGGCCGGCCGTTCATCCCCCGCGTCGTACGTACGGTCTGACCGGGTGTTGGTCGCGCAAGCGAAACTGGCGGTGCCGTGGTCAAAGACGTATCGACTCGCGAGGCAGTCAGTCAGCCAGTCTCCAGCGTCTGTCTGTGGGCCGCCGACCAGACTGGTGAGGTCTGTTACTCGTCGCTCGTACGTGCGTGTCCGCGCGCGATAAGAAAGTGAACGCTGTCGTCCTACTCGTCGAGGTGCTCGATTCCCTTCTTGGAGACGTTCCCTTTGGTGATACTGCCTTCCATCCAGCCGGGCTTGTCCTCCGGAGCACTGCTCTCCCACGCCCAGGCGTCGAAGATGTGGACCTTGTCAGTCCCCTTCTCTCGGAGTCGAATCTCCACCGCACTGTCTTGTGCATCCTCTTCGGAGTCTGCCGGGTCGAGTCGTCGGGCAGCCTTGAGGGCTGCCTGTCGTGGCATACTCCCTGAGAAAACACTCGTCTCTGTACCGTCCTCCTCTCGGAGCACGAAATTCCGTTTACCGTCCTCGCGTACCATGATTTTCCACCTCTATGCCATTGAACCACATGGCACATCATAAATATATCGCCGATTTTCGACCGACGACGGGGCCATACTTATATACTCTCGCCAGATGAACCCGGCGAAGAGTCGTCAACGAGCCGAGAATTGTACGAGAAAAACGTTCGAATCGAGGTGAAAGTCGCGTCCGCGAGGAATGACGGAGACAACACTTATGTATTCCCTGCGGCGAACCAACGCATAGACCCCCAGATGGTCCGGAAAAAGAAGCTCAGTCCGAGTGGCGCCAAAGACGAGAATGGCGAGTATCACAACGTCCACGTCAACCTCCACGAAGACGAACTCGCAGTCGCCGGCATGGAGATCGGCGACGAAGTATTCGTTCGCGTTCGAGACGGGAAGATAATCATCCAAAAAGCAGACCCAGATCAGGTCGAACACGACTTCTAACGACAGGTGTGCCGTGACGTCTCGAAAATCACCCATCCACAGCGGACCGCACACACTCCCGCCATGAACCTCTACCACCTCGCCAAACCACTCCTCTTTTCGCTCCCACCAGAGACAGCACACGGGACGATTCACGGACTACTCCGGTCGGTCCGCGAGACACCCGTCGAGACACTCCTCGAACGACGCTACCACGTCGAAGACCCACGACTCGAGACGACAGCCTTCGGTCTCGACTTCCCGAACCCCGTCGGCGTCGCCGCCGGATTCGACAAGAACGCCGAGATTCCGACCGTCCTCGCGGCACTCGGGTTCGGCCACGTCGAAGTCGGTGGCGTCACGGCGAAACCACAGTCGGGCAACCCGCGCCCGCGTATGTTCCGCCTCCCCGAAGACGAGGCACTCATCAACCGAATGGGTCTCAACAACGAGGGCGCGGACGCGGTGGGCGCACGCCTGTCTGCGGGCCCGCACCCGGACGTTCCCGTCGGCGTCAACCTCGCCCTCTCCGAGGTGACGGCCACCGAGGACGCGCCCGAAGACTACCTGTACACCTACGAACGCGTCGCCGACGGCGCTGACTACTTCGTCGTCAACGTCTCGTGTCCCAACAGCGAGGGCTTCCGCGACTTGCAGAACCGCGACTCCCTCGAAGCGATTCTCGGGACACTCGTCGACGCGGGCGCGGACCCACTGCTCGTGAAACTCTCACCCGACCTTCCGGACCCCGCCGTCGAAGACGCACTCGAAGTCGTCGACGACCTCTCGCTCGACGGTATCATCGCGAGCAACACGACCACCTCGCGGCCCGACTCGCTCCAGAACCCCAATCAGGCCGAACGCGGCGGTCTGTCTGGAAAGCCCATCGAAGGCGCGGCCACCGAGATGATTCGGTTCATCGACGACCGAACCGACGTACCCATCGTCGGTGTGGGCGGTGTCTCCGACGCCGACAGCGCCTACCGGAAGATTCGCGCCGGAGCCTCGATGGTCCAACTCTACACGGGCATGGTTTACGAAGGGCCGTCCATCGCCCGCGACATCAACCGCGGCCTCCTCGACAGACTCGAACGCGACGGCTTCGACAGCATCGAAGACGCAGTTGGCGCAGACCGCTAAAAGAGGAGTTTCTGTGGTGGGACCGCCACCGACTTCGGCTCAGTTCTTGATGATGATGAGCGCGCCCTCAGTCTCGACGAACTCACCCTCGCCGGTGTAGGTACGCGCTTCGTTGACCTCGAACATGTCGGGGCCGAGTTCGACGCCCGCGACGTGGAGTTCGTCGCCGACGAGTTCGTAGTCGTCCTGTGCGAGTGCCGCCTCGATGTCCGGGACCTTGCTGCCGTACTCGGGACCGACGACAGCGTAATCGAGGTCGATGCCGGAGATGACCGACTCGATAGGCGGTTCCTCGTCGGTCGACGACAGCGACTCGACGTGCATCACGCCGCTGATGTCGTCTTCGAAGCCATCGACGTTGCCGTAGACTTCGACGTCTTCGACGGGGGCGTTCATCGAGAGTTGGGCGTCGCTCTTGTACTTGCGCAGGGCACCGACGACGGCCATGGCAGTCTCGCCCGCCTCGAAGTCGGCGTCGAGGCCGAGTGGGTCGGGCCACGACTGCTCGTGGACGCTCTCTGCGGAGTACATGTCGCGCCAGAGTTCCTCGGTGATGTGCGCGAGGATGGGCGCGAAGAGGACGAGGAAGCGCTGGTGGGCGGTCTGGAGCGTGTAGGCCGCCGACGGGTCGTCGCCCTCTCGGAGTCGCTGTTTGGCGATTTCGAGGTAGTCGTCACAGAACGTGTGCCAGAAGAAACTCCGCAGGCTATCGCGGGCCTTCGAGAACTCGCGGTTCTCGAGTTTCTCCGTGGCGTACTCGATTTCGCGGTCCAGTGAGGCCAGAAGCCATCGGTCGAGCGTCTTCAACTCGCCGTGGTCGAACTCCTCGGGCGCGTCTTCGGTGAGGCTCTCGACGAGTTTCGACGCGTTCCAGAGCTTTCGCATCAACTTCTCGCCCGCGACGAGACCCTTCTCTTGGTACGGCAGGTCGTCGCCGACGGCGCTCCCGGCGGCCCAGTAGCGGGCGGCGTCGACGGGGAACTTCTCTAAGACCTGGTCGGGCGAGACGACGTTGCCGACGGACTTCGACATCTTCTCGCGGTTCTCGTCGAGGACCATCCCGTTTATCATCACGCTGTCGAACGGCACCTCGCCGGTGTGCTCGTAGCACTTGACGACGGTGTGGAACAGCCAGAAGGAGATGATGTCGTGGCCCTGCGGGCGCATGTCGAACGGGTAGAGTTCGTCGCGTTCGAGTTCCATCTCCTCGGTCTCGGGGTTCCAGTCCCACCCAGCGTTGATGAGGGGCGTGAGCGACGACGTCGCCCACGTGTCGAAGACGTCGTCTTCGGCGACGAACTCGTCGTGGCCACACTCGGGACAGGTGTCGACCGGCGGGTCGTCCGAGAGTGGGTCGACCGGCAGGTCCGCACGGTCGGCGACGACGACGTGTTCGCAGTCGCCACAGTACCAGACCGGGAACGGAATCCCAGAGGAGCGCTGGCGCGAAATCGCCCAGTCCCACTGGAGTCCTTCGATCCAGTTCTTGTACCGCGTGAACATCTTGTCGGGGAACCACTCCATCTGCTCGCCCGCGTCGAGGTACTCCTCACGCTTGTCGAGCAGTTTGATGTACCACTGGTCTTTGACGAGGAACTCGACGCTCGTGCCACAGCGCTCGTGGACGTTGACCGTGTGCGTGATGGCGCGTTTGTCGAGGAGTGCACCGGCGTCGTCGAGGTCCGAGACGATACTCTCGCGGGCCTCGTCCGAAGACAGACCGGCGTAGTCGTCCGCAACCTCGGTCATCGTGCCGGATTCGTCGATGGCGACGCGAAGCGGCAGGTCGTGCGCCTGGTACCACTCGATGTCCGTCTGGTCACCGAAAGTACAGCACATGACGAGACCCGTTCCGGTCTCTAAGTCGACACGCTCGTCTTCGAGGATGGGAACGTGCTGGCCGAACAGCGGAACCTCCGCTTCCTGCCCGACGAGGTGTTCGTTCTCGTCGTCGTCGGGGTGGACGAAGACGGCGACACACGCGGGGAGGAGTTCGGGACGCGTGGTAGAGATGACGAACGACTCGTCCGAGTCGGCGACACCGAACTCGATGTCGTGGAAGTGCGAGCCCTGTTCGTCGTCTTCGGTCTCGACTTGCGAGATAGCCGTCTCACACTCGGGACACCAGATTGCGGGCGCGCGCTGTCGGTACTGGCGGTCCTTCTCGTAGAGGTCGACGAACGAGAGTTGCGAGATGCGCTGGACCTCGGGCGAGATGGTCTGGTACGTCTGCTCCCAGTCGATGGAGATACCGAGGTTCTGCATCTTCTCGGTGAACTCCGCTTCGTACTTCGAGGTGACCTCGCGACAGAGTTTCTGGAACTCGCGTCGCTCGTAGTCCTGGTGCTTGATTCCGAGTTCGTCCTCGGTCAAGAGTTCGGACGCGATTCCGTTGTCGTCGTATCCGAACGGGAAGTAGACGTCCTTGCCGCGCATCCGGTTGAACCGGGCGACGAAGTCCTGGAGCGTAAAGCCGTAGACGTGGCCCCAGTGAAGACTCCCGGAGACAGTCGGCGGCGGCGAGTCGATGGAGAAGACGGTGTCGGGGTCTACAGCACCCGCTGGGTACGCGTACAGGTCTTCGTCGACCCACCTCTCTTGCCAGTTCGCCTCGACGGTTTCCGGGTCGTATTCTCCGCTCGGCATTGCGTTGCCGTACCTACCACCGGGTAGACTGTTAAACAACTCGGTTAGCGGTCCGAGCGAACGGACTGCGAGCGGTGACGAGAAACCGTCGCAGCAACGATTAGACCGACGCCAGCGCCGCGTCGAGGTCGGCGAGCAAGTCGTCGACGTGTTCGACGCCCACCGACATGCGGAGCAGCGAGTTCGAGATACCGAGGCGGTCACGTTCGGTCTGGGCAAGCGGCGAGTGCGTCATCGTCGCCGGATGTTCGATGAGGCTCTCGACACCACCGAGGCTGACCGCGAGGGGGAACTCGCGCAGGCGCCCGAGGAACTCGGCCGTGCCGTCGAGGTCGGTGTCGAGTTCGAACGAGAGTACCCCGCCGTACCCGGACTGCTGCCGGGCAGCGAGTTCGTGCTGCGGGTGGGATTCGAGGCCGGGGTAGAGGACACGGGTGACGGCGTCGTGAGATTCGAGGAAGCGCGCAATCTCCATCGCGTTCTCCTCGTGTTGGCGCATCCGAAGCGGGAGCGTCTTGATACCGCGGAGGGTCAGGTAGGAGTCGAACGGCGAGAGCATCGACCCCATGCCGACACGCTGGAGGAACGCGAGTTCGTCCATGATGTCGTCGCGGTTGGTGACGACGGCACCGCCGATGGAGTCGGAGTGGCCGTTGAGGTACTTCGTCGTGCTGTGGACGACGACGTCGGCACCGAGCGAGAGTGGGTTCTGGAAGTACGGGCTGAGGAACGTGTTGTCCACGCCGAAGATGGTGTCCCACTCGTCGGCGATGGCGGCGATAGCCTCGATGTCACAGAGGTGCATGAGCGGGTTCGTCGGCGTCTCCATCCAGATGAGACGCGTCTCGTCACGCATGGCGTCTTCGACGTTGGCCACGTCCGTCGCGTCCACGAACGTCACGTCCACGTCGAGTCGTTCGGCGAACAGGCGGTTGAGCATCGTCTTCGTCCCGCCGTAGAGGTCTTCGAACGCGACGATGTGGTCGCCGGGGCGAATCATCGCCGTCATCGTCGCCGTGATGGCCGCCGTCCCCGAGACGAACGCGAGGGCGTGTTCGGCACCTTCGAGCGCCGCCAACCGATGCTCCAGCGCGTTTCGCGTCGGATTCGACAGTCGCGAGTAGAGATACTCACCCGCGTCCGGGTCGAGGAGTTCGAGGTCCGCGTCGGGGTCAACGTCGGGAACCGAGTACGTCGACGAGAGGTGAAGCGGGACGACGACGTCTTCCACACCGGGCGCAGGGGCCTGTCCACGCTCACCGTGGGTGACTGCCAGCGTCTCGCGCGTTAGTTCATAATCGTTCATACAAGAACTGGCGACGAGTTACATCCTAAAGGTTTCTATCGTTCTCACACCAAATGCACAAAAGGAATGACGAGAAATTTGAAATTACTCGAAGTTATCTCAGGGTGGGGAGACCACGTGCAACTCTCGACACTCCGTCAGCCTCGCGTAAAAATGGGGTAACTGCTGTCGTGGTGCTTACTGCAACGCAGCCAAATCAAACTCGAACGCCGCCACCGGCAGTTCCAGGTCGTGTTCGACGATGACCTTCGGGTGAAGTTCGCCGACGACACCGACTTCCTCGCCGTCGATGACGACGGCGGCGGTTCGGCCGGAAATGAACGACGGGTGTTCGGTCGCTGGCGTCTCCAGTTCCACGTCGAAGTCGCCGCAGAGTGCGGCGAGGCGGGCTTTCGCGTCCTCGTACGTC
>NZ_LOPV01000433.1 GCF_001469865.1 Haloferax profundi | reverse complement strand
CGTGGCGGGCGAAGACGGCGGCGACGTGGCGCGCTTCGGCGACGCGGGTGTTCTCGCTGTCGTCGCGGTGGGCCACGTGGCCGATTTCGGCGAGGTCCTGCGGGTACGCGCGGTGCGTGTTGTTCTCCAGCACCATCGTCAGCGACGGGAGCACCCACGTCCGGAGCATGGTGTAGTCCTCGCTGTACGGTTCGGTGATTGAGGCGGGTTCGCCGCCACCGAGCACCTCGGTCCCGGGTTCGATACCCATGCGCTCGTAGTTCTCTCCTTCCGAAATCATGTGGAAGTCGAGCATGTCCTCGAACCCGAGGCCGACGAGACTGTTCCGGGCGGCGTCTTCGAGTCGGGAGCGTTCGTGACGCTGCCCGACCGTCCCCACGTCGGGGTAGCGCGGTTCGAGGTCGTTGAACCCGTAGGCACGGCCAATGTCGTCGACGAGGTCCAGCGGGTGAAGCACGTCCACGCGGTACGGCGGGATGGAGACTTCGTAGACCGTTTCGTCTCCGAGTTCGGCGTTCGCGTCGAGACCGGAGCGCTCGAAGAGGTCGATGACCTCGTCCATCTCCAACTCGACGCCGAGAATCGACTCGATTCGGTCGTGGCTGACGTGTTTCGTGTCGACGTCGAAGTCGGGTTTGACGACGGTGCCGTCTTCGTACTGGACTTCGACTTCCTCGATGGTCGCCCCGCGGGCGGCCAGCGCGTAGCAGATGATGGTGCACATCCGGTCGATGGTCCACTGGTCGGTGCCGGTGAGTTCGACGAACAGGTCGCGCGAGTCGGTGGATACCTCGGTCCGACGGCCGTTGATGACCGGCGGGAACGAGAACAGGCCGATTTCGTCGTAGATGGCCGGATAGCGCTCGTACTCGGAGACGAGGTCGGCGTACTTCTGTCCGGTCGCGTGCTGTTCGAGCACCTCGGCGGGCGTGAGTTCCTCGTTGGAGTCGAGGGCGACGAAGGTGTCACCGTCGGGGGCGATTCCCTTGTACGTGATGGAGTTGCCCGTCGACCGCTCGGAGAGGACGTCGCCTTTCAGCATCGTCAGGTCGTGGATGCCAATCGCGCCCTTGGCGCGCTTGCGACCCATCGTCGCGTGCAGTTTCTCCTGCAGTTGGATGAGCGAGTCGAGTGCGGCGTCGTCTAAGTCCACGCCGCGAACGACGGCACCCGTGACGTAGGGTCGCTCGTCCGGGACGGACTCGTCGACGACGATGGTCCAGTCGGGGTCGTTCGTCTTCGGGACGGAGACACCGCGGGCGTCGCCGTACTGGTAGCGAAGCGACCGGGCGACGCCTTCGACCGAGAGACGGTCGAGGCGGTCCGGGCCGAACTCCAGTTGGAAGGCCCCGTCGTCGGTCACGCCCTCGAACTCGAGGCCGAGCGCGAACAGGTCGTCTTTGAACTCCTCGTCGGACTTCTCTTCGTGGCCGGTCAGGCGGCGCAGTTCGTCTGGTTGAACGTCGACTACGGGCATTATCGGAGCACCTCCGTCTCGCGGAGCAGGTCGAGGTCACACATCGTTCCGTGAACGTCGCGGATGTCGTCGAAACCGTACATGAGCATCAAGAGGCGCTCTAACGCGAGGCCCCACGCCATCACGTCGCACTCGACGCCGAGCGGGCGGAGGACTTCCTCGCGGAACATCCCGGAGTTGCCGATTTCGATGAGTTCGCCCGTCTCGGGGTGTCGGCCGAACAGTTCGAACGACGGCTCAGTGTAGGGGTTGTAGTGCGGTTTGAACTGGATGTCCGTGATGCCGAAGTGCGAGTAGAACTCCTCGAAGGTGCCCATCAGGTCGCGCACCGAGAGGTCTTCGGCCATCACCCAGCCCTCGATTTGGTAGAACTCCAGCAGGTGGGTCGGGTCGAGCGTGTCGTTGCGGTAGACCTTCTCGACGGAGAAGTACCGCTGCGGCGGCTCTAACTCGCCGACTTCGTGGCCGGAGAGGTAACGCATCGACAGCGACGTGGTGTGCCCACGGAGAGCGATGGCCCGCGCGAAGTCCTCGCTCCACGGCGAGTGGTAGCCGTCGCCGTCTTCGCCGACACCGTTGAGGTGAGCGTCGCGAACCCGGTCGATGAGGTCCTCGGGGATGTCTTCCATCGGCGGCACGTCGAGGGCGAAGCGGTCCCAGTGCGTGCGTGCCGGGTGGTCCTGCGGCATGAACAGGCAGTCGTTGATCCAGAAGTCCGCGTCGGCGTGCGGCCCTTCCATCTCGGCGAAGCCCATGCCGGTGAGCACGTCTTTCACGCGGTCAGCGGTCTGTCGGAGGATGTGCTTCTTGCCGCCGCGAACCTCGGGTGCGTCGGCTTCGACGTTGTACTCGGTGAACTCGACGTCTTCCCACTCGCCAGAGGTGAGCATCTCGGGCGTGAGACGGTCCACCGTCTCGGCCGCCTCGACGCCTTCCATCATGGCCGTGACACCCTCGTCGGTGAGGGTGACGGCGCGGATGGTTCGCTCGCGGCGGACCACGAGGTTGCGCGATTCGAGTTGGTCGAGGACGGCGTCGTCGACGCTGTCGCCGGCAACGAGGGCCGCGAGTGCCGCGGCCTCCTCGTCCGCGTCGGGGTCGGCGTCCGCGTCGGGCGCGAGTTCGCCCGAGTCGATGTGGCCGTAGCCCTTGCGCGCGAAGTTCGACAGCGCGATATCGACCTGCGGGCCGCCGAGCGAGGAGGCACCGATGACCTGCCCCATCGGGACCGAGTCACCGTCGCCGACGTCGAGTGCGGCGCGGTAGAGTCGGACCTCTGGGAGGCCGTCTTCGGCGTATTCGACGCCCTCGTCGGTCAGTTCGACGTCTTCCTCGACGGTCTCTGTGACCGAGACGAGGCCTTCGTCGCGCAGGTCGAAGGCCGCACCCGTCACCGTCTCTGGTTTCAGGTCCGCCGCCTCCGCCAACTGTTCTATCGTCCGTTCGTCTGTAGCGCTCGCGGCGTTCAACACCGCGACCTGTGATTCCGGAAGTCGCATCTGGTTCGTTGTGGCGTTAGCCGTCTGGGAGTTGGTTAGCAGTTTCGAAGCCTCGCCGCGTTGGCGAGTCTGACCGGAGGGGTCGGTTTCGTCCACCGGGCGTGGTCGCGCCGGGGCGGAGTCCGCCGACCTCAGGCGGTCAGGAAGAAAAAGCCGAACCCGGAGGTGCTCGGTTCGCGAGTGGCGCTGACACCATCACAGACAGGTTCGGTTGTCATATCTTCGAGGATGCCACGTTCCTTCAAAACGGTTCCGGAATCGTGAGAACGTATGTCACGTCCAGCGCTGGTGTCGCCGGCAGTAGCGAGTAGCGCAGCGACGGGTGTCGATTCAGGAGCCACCAGTTGGAGATAAGATACTTTCTTATCCACTGCCGTCTCAGGAGCGACGAAGACGAATGCGCGACTTGGCAGCGACGCTCGAGACGATTCGCCTCGGTGAGGAGGCGTCACTCATCGTCAAACCACCGAACCGACCGGACGATAGAGACGACGTAGACGCCGTTTTGGTCCAGTCGAACCCGCCGTACGAGTTCGACGACGGTGAGGTCACCTACCGAGTCGTCGAAGAAGACGGGCGCTATCAGGTGCTCGCGTCGCGCGACGTGGCCGACCCGACCCGGACGCTCGGCGAACTCCGGGCCGTCGTCAACATGAGTACGTAGCGGAGTCGTCTCCTCACACGCTCACCTCACGTTCCACCCTCACGCCACGTTCTGTTCTGTGAGCGTCTCACCCGTCTCGAATCGGTCCAGCGAGAGGTCCGACACGTCCACGTCGCACTCGTGCTCGCCGAGACAGAAGTCAGCCACCGCCTCACCAGTCGCCGGCGCGTGCTGGAATCCGTGTCCCGAAAAGCCGGCGGCGACGACGAACCCCGGCGCGACTTCGTCCAGAATCGCGTGGTGGTCGGGCGTCACGGCGTACAACCCAGCCCACCCGTTGCGAATCCTCGTCTCCGGACCGAAGTACGCGGCGCAGTCGTCGGCGCGTTCTGTCGCCTCCACTGCCCAGTCGACGTCCATCGACTCGTCGAACCGGTCGGGGTCGACGTCGGGGTCCGACTCGGCGAAGTGCCCGCCGACGATGGCAGTGTCGTCTCGCTCTGGGCGGAAGTACGACCCCGTGTCGAGGTCGATTGTCAACGGCGCATCTTCGGGGAGGTCACCCTCCGGTTCGACGACCGCAATTTGTCGCCGGCGGGGGGCGATTGGCAGGTCGATACCGGCGAACGCGGCGACACGCTTCGTCCACGCACCCGCCGCACAGACCACGGCGTCTACTTCGATGGTCTCGTCGGGTGTCTCGACGTGCCAGCCATGGCCGTGGCCGTCGGTGTCATCGCCGTCGTCACCCTCGCGTTCGAGTCCCGTCACTGGTGTATTGCTCCGTATCTCGCCGCCAGCGTTGCGGACTGCGTCGGCGTATCCCTGTACCGCAGAGTGCGGGTCGGCGATGCCGTCGGCAGGGGAGTAGGTCGCCGCGACGAACTGCTCTGCACGGAGTTTGGGGACGTACGCCTTCGCTTCGTCGGGGGCGAGGACGCGACTCGGCGCACCCAACTCGGTCTGCATCTCGACGTTGTCGCGGAAGGCCGACGCCGTCGCTTCGGTCCGCGCGAGAAAGAGGTATCCCGGCCGGCGGTAGTCGATATCGACGCCGAACTCGTCGGCGAACGACTCCCAGACGGGGATACTCGAAAGCGAGAGTTCGACGTTGACGCGAGTGGAAAATTGCGTTCGGATGCCGCCCGCCGCCCGGCCGGTACTTCCGCCGCCGAGTGTCCCCGCCTCGCAGACGGTAACGTCGGCACCACGGTCGGTGAGGGCGTACGCGCAGGCGAGTCCGACGACGCCGCCGCCGACGATGAGGACGTGCATGGTCGTCACTGATTTTTCCCAGTGTTATGAGTGTGTCTGTGACATGGTATCGATACACGGTAGTTTCATTTTCCCGACGTGAGTAGCCAGTGTATGGTTCGGATTCTCTCTGCGGACGCCGTCCGCGACCTTCTCTCGCTTACAGAACTCTTCCCAGTCGTCGAAGAGGCGTTCGTCAAACAGGGTCGCGGCGAGGTGGAACGGCCACCGAGACCACACTTCCCAGTTGGTATCGGTGTCGACGACATCCGAGACGGTATCGACAATCTGGGCGAGATGGGCGACGGTGTCCAGTCCAACTCACCGCTCGGAACCGCGTTGACGATGCCGGCGTACATCCACGGCCGGACAGTGTACGCGACCAAACTCGCCGCAGTCCACCCGGACAACACCACCCACGGCCTCCCGACGGTGAACGCACAGGTCGCCTTGACCGACTCGACGACGGGTCTCCCACTCGGGTTCTTCGACGGAAACACCATCACCAGTGCCCGCACGGGGTGCATCGGTGGGTTGGCCGCAGAGTACCTCACCGCCGACCCGATTCGACTCGGGGTCATCGGCGCGGGCACGCAGGCACGCTGGCAGACTCGCGCTATCGCCACCGGGTCCGACGTGGAGTCGGTTCGTATCTACTCACCCAGCGACTCTCGCGAGGCGTGCGCCGCCGACCTCCGCGACGAGGGACTCCCCGCGGAAGCGGTCGATTCCCCCGACGAAGCCGTCGCCGACGCGAACGTCGTCGTCACTGCGACGACCAGTTCCGACCCCGTGTTCGACGGCGGCCTGCTCGAACCCGGCGCACTCGTCGTCGCCGTCGGTGCCTACACGGCGGAGATGCAGGAACTCGACGCGACGACGTTCGACCGGGCGGCGCGGGTCTTCGCCGACGTTCCCGAGGAAGTCGCAGACATCGGCGACGTGCGCGCCGCCGGTCTGTCGGAATCCGACCTCGTTCCGCTCTCCGAAGTGTTCGAGGGCGTCGTCGGCCGGGACTCAGACGAAGAGATTCTCGTCGTCGAGAGCGTTGGCTCGGCGGTTCTCGATGCGGCGACGGCCGAGTACCTCTACGAAAAAGCGCGCGAACGCGGCGTCGGCGAAGACGTGGGGTTGTAGTTCGCGTCGTCGGTCGGTCAGTGTTCGGCGGCGACTTCACTTCGCTCCGAGCCGTCGCCTCACTAGTGTTCGGCGGCGACACCCCGTCGCTCTGTCTCTAAGTCGATATCGAGCGAGTCGAGGATTTCTTCGGCTTCGTCGCGCTTTTCCTGGTGGTCTTCGAGGAACTCGCGCATCATCGTCGCGGCCTGTTCTTTGCACCCGCCGCAGAGTCGTTCGCCGCCGACACACTCGTCGTACACCTCTTTGGCGAGTTCGTCGTCGTCGCCGGTGAGGAGGTACGCGTAGAGTTCGTAGACGGGGCACTTGTCGGCCTCACCGCCGAGGCGACGCTGTTCTTCGGCGGTGTCGCGGCCGCCGGTCGTCGCGGACTTGACCTTGTTGTAGCCGTCTTCGGGGTCGTCCAACAGCGAGATGTGACTCGCCGGAATCGACGACGACATCTTGCCACCCGTGAGGCCGGTCATGAAGCGGTGGTAGATAGACGACGGCGGGATGAAGCCGTAGCCGCCGTGGTGGGCCTCGACTTCGCGGGCGAGGTCTTCGGCTTCCGCAACGTCGACGTCGAACGCGTCGATGTGCTGGTCGTAGCGGCGCTTTTCGCCCTCGATTTCCTCGATGAGTGCCTCGAACGCCTCGTCGGTCGCCTGTCGAGCGAAGAACCGAATGCGCGGGCGGAGCGGTTCCATGCCGGCGTTTTCGAGTTTCTCCACCGCCGAGTCGCGGACGGACTCGTCTACGAGGATGCCGGCGGCGTCGAGGTTGGCGTCTGCCAACCACTCGGCCGCTTCACCGCACCGCGGCATGTCGGCGTCGTCGGCGTACTCCTCGCGGGCGTCGTAGGCGGCGGCGACGACCGGACGCTCTGAGTCGTCCAGTTCGAACGACGCGAACGCCTCGGTCACCTTGAAGAAGCGCATCCGCGTGGCGAGGTCACGCGCGAACCGGACGTGCGGGTCCTGGTCGGGACCGACCGGGATGACCGTCGGTTTCGGGTCGTCCAACTGGGGGTAGAGGATGTCGGCCATCTGGGTGACGACCGACTGCATGTGCGAGATGTTCGTCTCGCCGTCGAATCCGTAGATGCCCTCGAACTCGGAGTAGTTCGCCTTGCCACCGAGTTCGAACGCGAGTCGCTGGAGTCGGTCGTTGTCCGACTGACGGTAGAGTTCCCCCTCCTCGGTGTCGAATCCGAGTGCGATGAGCGACAGCAGGTAGTCGCGACTGTGCTCGTCGATTTCGTCCCACGAGATGCCGCGCGCGGAGTGCGCCTCCATGTCTGCGATGAGGCCGTACGCGTCGCCACCCTGCTGTTGATGCCAGATTATCTCGTCGAAGACGAGTTTGTGGCCGATGTGGGGGTCGCCCGTCGGCATGAAGCCCGAGAGGACGGCGAAGTCGTCGCCGTCGCGCATCGCTTCGAGGACCGGACGGTAGTCGCGGTGGCCGAAGATGACACCGCGGCGCATCAGGTAGTGCGGGTTCGGCACCTCGTCGAGGATTTCGTCGAACTCCTCGATGCCGAACTCTTCGAACAGTTTCCGGTAGTCGGCGATAGTCGACGAGCCCCACGGGTCGAGAGCGACTTCGTCTGCTCCCTCTGCTGTGCCTCCATCGGTGCGGATGCGCTCCGCGGGTTCGTCGTCTGTCATGGCGTAAGCCGACTGACCGAAAGCCAGTCTATCTGTCCGTTGGCGTCGGTCACCGCAAAAACCATTCGCTTGCGGACACCGCCGGCGAGGCGAACGTCCAGCGAGAGGTCACGTGGGACGAACGTGTGGTCGGGTGTGACTACGCGCACGAGGAACTCGGAGTGCGAGAGGTCCGACACCGTCTCGAAGTCGGTGTAGACTCGGAAGTCCGACCCGAACTTGAACCCGCTCTTGGGGACCGTCCCTGCCTCCCGAAGTGCGGAGTAGACCGCGAGACGGCGGTCGAATCGGTCTCCCTCTACGTCTCTACCGCGAGCGACCACGTCTGATTCGTCGATATCGAGTGCGTCGCGGCGGGCGAGAGACGCCGCTTCGAGGAGCGAGAGTTGGAGCGGACCGCTGTCGGCGTTCCGGCCGTAGAGTCGCTGCCCGTAGAATCCCTGTTGGTACAACTGGTCGACACCAGTCCACAGGAGTGCGCGGTCCGAGAGCAGTTCGGCGTCGAGGCCGGACGGCAGGTTCTCGGTTGCCGTCCCCTCGGGGTCGTAGCCCTCGGTGTCGAAGTACGTCAGGTCACCATCTTCGTCGACGATGGCGAGAACGGTCTCACCGAGCGAGGAGACGGGGATTGACTGGCGTTCGCCGGCGACTCGGACTCGGTGTTCGACCACGCCGTCCCACGGACCCTTGCCGCGTGGGTAGACGAGGAAGTCGGCACCGTCCGGGTCGTCCACGCCGGGCCATCCCTCGCGGGCAGGCGAGAGATAGAATCCCCGGTCGCGGAGGTCTTTGTAGACGACGAAGTCGAGTGTGGTGCCGGTTCGCGCGAGGAGTTCACGCAGGCCCATGCCGTCTACGCCGTCGATGTCGCCGCGCGAGAGGAGGTGCGCGGCCTCGACGGGCGCGACGTCGAGGTCGTTCCCGCCGGTCGGCCTCCCATAGCCACGCGAGTCGTGGAACCGCTGGCGGGCGTCGCCCGGGAGGTGGACGACACCGTCTTCGAGGCGTCCTTGCATACACGAATCGGGGCGGGGCGACGACAAAGGGTCTGCGATGCCGGCGGGCCGAACACTTGGGTGTCGCCACCGGCGAGACCAGTGGCACTCTTCGTACCGACGACTCATGCGAACTCACACGTCGAGTCGAGACACCGCCGACCGCGACCCGTCTCGAATATCGGCAGGCCACACTCACAGTCGTCCACGACGACGCCCGTCGGAACCGAGAATGCTGTCTCACACTCGGGATACGCGTCGCATCCAGCGAGCAAGCGACCACCGCGGCGAATGATTCGAAGCGGTGACCCGCAGTCGGGGCACGTCCACTCGCCATCGAACTTGTCTTGCACGTGGTCGTCCAGCGGGTCGCACTGGCGGTCGATGCACACCTCGAAGGTGGCCCCGCGTTCGACCCGCATCAGTGGTAGCCCACAGTCGTCGCACGTCTCGTCGAGGACTGTCGCACCCGCGGGAAGCGAAAACTCGACGCCAGAGTCGAGGCCGACGACCGAGCCACCAGTTCGGACGAGGGGTTCGCCGGTGCCGGGGTGACTGCCGACTGGGACACCCGCTTCGCTCGCAGGGTACTCCGAACGACGGGCGGAGTCGTGTGATTCGACGGTGAGGACCTGGTCGCCTGCGCGGGCGACGAGGCCGAACGACTCCGGGCCGGATTCGACCGTCAACGAGTCGGCACGGGTCAACCACGCGACGGGTTGGTACCCGCTGGTGTCGTGGACGAGGACGGTTCGGTCGGGCTTGGCGACGACGACGACTCGACCACGTTGGACGCGGTCACGAGACCCCTCGAATCGGACGGTGCAGTCGCCTGCAAAGACGCGGATGGATTCCATGCGCCGGGGTGGTCCCGGGTTCCGATTTGAACCTTCGTGCGAAAGTTCATGTGCGAGAGCGAGTCGGCGACGACGGTGAAGCCATGCCGCCTCACGAAGGACTTTGGTCGGCCGGGGCACAGGTCGTGGTATGGATGCGAACGTCGTGCTGTTCGACATGGACGGAGTGTTGGTCGATTCCGAGCAGTACTGGCACGCCTTCGAGGACGACTGGGTGTTCGCCGACGCTATCGAGTCCGGCGACCCCGCTCACGAGGAGATTACGGGGATGAACTTCCGCGAGATATACGACTACCTCGACGAAGAGTACGGAACCACCGTCACGAAAGCGGAGTTCGTCGCGGCGTACCACGAGAACGCCGAAGACCTCTACGGTGAGAAAGTGGTCCTGATGGACGGCGCAGAGGAACTCTTCTCCGACCTCCGCGCCGCCGGGAAGAAAGTCGCTATCGTCTCGTCTGCCCCGCAAGACTGGATTTCGACCGTCCGCGAACGGTTCGCCCTCGACCCACTCGACTTGGTCCTCTCGGCCGACGACATCGACGACCCCGGCAAACCCGAACCGCACATCTACGAGGCGGCAGCATCGGAACTCGGCGTCGCCCCCGAGGAATGCGTCGTCGTCGAAGACTCTGTCAACGGCATCGAATCGGCCGCCCGGTCGGGCGCGCACACCATCGCCTACCGCGTCGCCCACAACAGCGAGTTAGACCTCTCGCAGGCCGACGAAATCGTGGACGGTCCCGAGGAACTGCGGGCGGCGTTGCTCGGCGACGACTGAGTGGTCCGCGAACGAACGACTGCGCGAGCTTTCGAGCCAAATATTCTTAATCTTTTTACTATTTGGGCGTTCAGTTTAGTCTGAAGACCGGGACCTTCGGTAGGTTTGTTGTGCCATCGCACGTCAACAACTTCCCGGGTACCATCTCCCGGTCTTCGTTCTCCGCCACCGAGCGGCAGTGCTGTTCTCGAACGCTTCGCGCGGTTACTCCACTCGAACCGTCCGCGTCTCCCGAATCGGCAAGAGCGGCAGGTCGGGGAACGTCACTTCGACCGTGAATTCGAGTTCGTCGTCCGTCGCGCCGAAGACACCGACGGGGACGACAACCTCGTCCGAGAGGTAGCACTCTTTCGCAGACATCTCCACGCCGTTGACCGTGACACGGATGCCGATGGACCCGCCGCCGGCGGTGTTGGTCACCCGGATGTCGTGCATATCGCTCTCGCCGCGAGCGACCGTCTCGGGGAACTGCCCCCACTCGATTTCTGGTGCAGGGAGGTTCTTCGCGCTCTCGACGACGCGTTCGGCAACGCCCTGTGAGATACCAGCGCGCGTGAGTTCTCGGACGCCGGCGTCGACAACCTCGGCCGGTGACGAGAGGCCCCCCGTGGCGAGCGTGCGAGCACGGCCGGGACCGATGCCATCGACTGCTGTGAGTGCCGCGGCGTCGCCGCTGACACCGTGGTCGACGCGTGCTTCGACTCGTCGGGCGAGGTTGGCGGCGCGAGCGTCGGCGAAGGTATCCAAGAATTCGCGGAGTGCCGAGAGAAGACGAAGCGCGTTCTGGCGGATGACCCACGCGTCGCTCCGAAGTTCGCTCGGCGTCGAATTCGCCATACTCGCGTGGAGGATGGCCAGCACCTTCCGCGGGCCGTCTTCGAGTTCGGTCGAAACGCCCGTCAACACCGAGTTCACGGCGTCGACTTCGGACTGTCGAGACGAGACCTGGCGGAAGTCGGCCGCGCCGGCGACCGTTTCGAGGATATCGTCGGCGGAGATTCGGTCGCGGTTGGCGAGCGTGGAGAATCGGGTCGCGGTCCCGAGACGGAGGTAGTACTTCGAGGTGAGGCGACCGAGTGCCGTCGCGTCGATAGAGAGGTCGTCGTCCATCTCGACGAACCCGCGAGAGACGAGTCTGTCGAGGACGTCGCGGACGCGCGAACGAAGGTCTTCGAAGTCGTAGGCACCGGGGTCCGACTGAGCCCGCCGGTAGTAGAACGTCGTCTCCAACCACGACATCACGTCGTCTAAGTCTCGAATCGTGCCCATCGCGATTTCGGCGTTGAGGTGGGCGTCGAGGTCTTCGGCGAGGCGCGACTCTATCTCTTTGCCCTCGCGGAGGAGGCGTCGGTACTTGTTCTGGTCCGCGTGGTCGCAGACGACCCAGCCATACCCCACGTCGTCGTAGCCGGGACGCCCGGCGCGACCGAGCATCTGGAGGATGTCGAGCGGCGAGATGTCGACTTCGCCTTCGAGAGGGTCGTGGTGTTTCGTGTCGCGGATGACGACACAGCGTGCGGGGAGGTTCACGCCCCACGCCAGCGTCGAGGTGGAAAACAGGAGCTGAATCTTCCCTTCTTTGAACCATTCTTCGACCGCCTCTCGGTCGTCACGGGCGAGGCCAGCGTGGTGGAAGCCGACGCCGTCTAAGACGGCTTTCCGGAGGGAGTCGTTGCTGAGTTCTTTCGCCTCGTTGTGGAAGTCGTAGTCGCCGCGAGAGCTAATCGGCACGTCGCGTTTGGCGAGTTCGTCGCGGGCCTTCTCGGCGGCCCGAACCGAATCCTGCCGCGAGGAGACGAAGACGAGCGACTGCCCGCCGTCGCGGATGTGGGGTTCTGCGAGGTCGAACGCCCGGTAGAGACGGCGGTACTTGTCCGCAAACGAGTTCTCGCCGTGTGTGTACGTCTTCACGCCCGCGTGGAGGTCTACGGGTCGGTAGTCGTCGCCGAACTCGAACGTCGTCTCGGGCGGCGCATCCAACCACGCGGCCACGTCGTCGATGTTCGGCATCGTCGCCGAGAGCGCCACGATGCGCGGGTCGCAGATGCGACGCATCCGCGAGACGGTGACTTCGAGGACGCCGCCGCGCGTCTCGGAGTCGAGCAGGTGGACCTCGTCGATGACGACGCAGTCGACGTCCTCGATGAACGAGTAGCGTGCAGAGTCGTGTTTGCGCGTGGCAGAGTCCGTCTTCTCCGGCGTCATCACGAGGATGTCCGCGCGTGCGGCGCGACGGGGGTTCAACTCGCGTTCGCCGGTGACGACGTAGACGGAGTAGCCGAGGTCTTCGAAGCGTTCCCACTCGGTCTCTTTCTCGGTCGTCAGAGCGCGAAGCGGGGCGATGAAGAGGGCCGTCCCGTCGTCGCGGAGCGTCTTGCAAATAGCGAGTTCCGCGAGCGCCGTCTTCCCGCTAGCGGTGGGCGCGGAGGCGACCACGTTGTGGTCGGTGTCGAGGATGCCCGGCAGGGCCTCACGTTGCATCCGGTTGAACTCCTCGAACCCGAAGGCGTCGGCGAACTCGGGGACTGCTTCGACGACTTTCACGGGGTGCACCTCCCTGTGAGTACAGCGGACGGAAGCGAGACGAAGACGAGGGTCATACAGGTAGCCGAGTCGTCCGTGGGGAAAGGCGTTTCTCCATCCGGTGGCACCGCTCGCCGAGCGAGACGACAAAAACGTGTTCGGGGGACCGTTCAGGGCACGATTCCGGCCGTCTCCTGTCTTATGCCGCGCCGGCGAGGACAGCGATGAACGACCAGTTCGTTCCCGCGGTGGCTTCGTGCTTCTTCGATTCAGCCTTCGACAGGTCACGGCGGTGTTTCCAGTTCATACACTGTACGGAAATCTTTACTCGAATATAAGTTTTTCAGTTCTGTGATATATTTAGCACGGTTTTACACACAGAATGGTGGAAATCCGTGATGGATTCGAAGCAAACGTTTTCTTTTTCGTGAGAGTCGCGTGTGTTTGACCGATTCTTCTGTCGTCGTGGTAACACGGGGCACGAGACGAACGTCGGGTGGTTCGGCCGAATCGAACCGGCCAGACCTGTCAGGAGGTCGACCGACAGCGGTGTAATCCTCACGTTTTTGCCTGTCCCCCCGTAAGAACTGACCATGCGCACGCGGCGGAAGCCAGATTGGTTGAAGATGCGACCGCCATCGGGCCGGCGATTCACCGACATCAAATCCACACTCCGGGACAGGAACCTCAACACGGTCTGTGAAGAGGCCAACTGTCCGAACCTCGGCGAGTGCTGGAGTGGTCGGGACGGCCCCGGGACGGCCACGTTCATGCTCATGGGCGACCGGTGTTCGCGCGGATGCAACTTCTGTGACGTAACGACGGGTGGCATGGAGCCACTCGACCCCGAAGAACCCGCGAACGTCGCCGACGCCGTGACGGAAATCGGTCTCGACTACGTCGTGTTGACCTCCGTGGACCGCGACGACTTGCCCGACCAAGGTGCCGGGCACTTCGCACAGACGATTCGCGAGATTAAGCAACGTGACCCGGAGGTTCTCGTCGAAGTGCTGATTCCCGACTTCCAGGGCGAACCCGAACTCGTCCGGAAGATTATCGACGCCGGCCCGGACGTCATCGCTCACAACATCGAGACGGTCGAGCGTCTCCAGTGGCCGATTCGTGACCGGCGCGCGGGATACGAGCAGTCGCTGTCGGTCCTCCAGCAAGTGACCGACGAGTCGGACATCCACACGAAGACGTCCATCATGCTCGGCCTCGGCGAACACGCCCACGAAGTCTACCAGACGCTCTCAGACCTCCGCGAGGCGGACGTCGACATCGTGACCTTCGGCCAGTACCTCCAACCGTCGCGGACCCACCTCGACGTGTACGAGTACGTCCACCCCGACGTGTTCGAGACGTGGCGACGGGTCGCCGAAGACGAACTCGACTTCCTCTACTGTGCCTCGGGCCCGATGGTCCGGTCGTCGTACAAGGCGGGCGAACTGTTCGTCGACGCACTGCTCCGCGAAGGGTCGAGCGTCGAAGAGGCACGACAAGCGGCACGCGCGGCAGCAGGGCAGTAACGCGGGCGACGCGCGCGCGCCGGACAGGAGACTTCGTTCTCGCGTCGCCACAGCTGTGGCGGAGTTGTCACATTCTGAGTCGACGTACTCCCGTTCCGTTGTGAAACGTTGTCGATATTTCCGATTATTTCTCGGTGAGATGTGGGTTCGCACTAATGACCCTCAGGAAGAATCGTTTAGAAGCCAAAATGTCCAATTTTCACCTGTGTGAGTTTACATAGCACGGCCAGTGACGCAATATTCCGAGTCAAAGTAAATTATATACGAAAACAATATAACGCCAGCGGGTGTCGATTTTGCCATGAACAGGAGGGTTCTCCCGTGAGCGTACTTCAGCGTGACCCGCAGGACCAGGTACGAGTACTCGATGAGGACGGCACCGTCGTCGGTGAAGTCCCCGACATCGACGACGAGACACTGGTCGACATGTACCGGAATATGCGCCTTGCTCGACACTTCGACACTCGGGCAGTGAGTCTGCAGCGACAGGGACGGATGGGAACCTATCCTCCGCTGTCGGGACAAGAAGGCGCACAGATTGGCAGCGCCATCGCACTCGAAGAAGACGACTGGATGGTGCCCAGTTACCGCGAACACGGCGCAGCGTTGCTCCGCGGCCTTCCCCTCAAGCAGACGCTCTTGTACTGGATGGGCCACGAGAAGGGTAACGAGATGCCGGAGGGCGTGAACCTCTTCCCGCCCGCAGTTCCCATCGCGTCGCAGATTCCGCACGCGACGGGTGCCGGGTGGTCGTTCAAACTCCGCGGCGAGGAGAACAAGGCAGTTCTCTGCTACTTCGGCGACGGGGCAACCTCCGAAGGAGACTTCCACGAAGGACTGAACTTCGCGGGCGTCTTCGACACCCCCAACGTCTTCTTCTGTAACAACAATCAGTGGGCGATTTCTGTCCCGCGCGAGCGACAGACGGCCTCCGAGACTATCGCACAGAAGGCCACCGCCTACGGCATCGACGGCGTACAGGTCGACGGTATGGACCCCCTCGCCGTCTACGCCGTGACGAAGGCCGCACTGGAGAAAGCCCGGAACCCCGGCGAAGGCGAGGGTCGACCCACGCTCATCGAGGCGGTCCAGTACCGCTTCGGCGCGCACACCACGGCCGACGACCCGACTGTCTACCGCGACGACGAGGAAGTCGAGAAGTGGAAGGCGAAAGACCCCATCCCGCGTCTCGAAGCGTTCCTCCGCGAGACGGGGCGACTCGACGACGAGAAGGTCGAAGAAATCGAGGCTGACATCAAACAACGAGTCGCAGACGCCATCGAGGCAGCCGAGTCCGACCCGCGTCCGGAACCCAGCGACATGTTCGACTACGCCTACGACGAACGGACGCCAGAGATTCAAGCACAGTACGAGGAGTTCGAAGCACTCCGTGAGAAGGTTGGCGACGAAGGATTCCTCCGAGAATGAGCGCACAGAACCTCACCATCGTGCAGGCAGTACGGGACGGTCTCTACACCGAAATGAACCTCGACGACGAGGTGTTGGTCATGGGCGAAGACGTCGGCAAGAACGGCGGCGTCTTCCGGGCCACCGAAGGCCTCTGGGACGAGTTCGGCGACGACCGCGTCATCGACACGCCCCTCGCAGAGTCCGGCATCATCGGCACGGCAGTCGGGATGGCCGCGATGGGCCTGAAGCCGATTCCCGAGATTCAGTTCTCTGGCTTCATGTACCCCGGATTCGACCAAATCGTGAGCCACATGTCGCGGTTCCGCACCCGGACCCGCGGGCGCTACACGCTCCCGATGGTCCTCCGCGCCCCCTACGGCGGTGGCATCCGCGCACCCGAGTCGCACTCCGAGTCGAAGGAGATGTTCTACGCGCACGAGGCCGGTCTGAAGGTCGTCATCCCCTCTACGCCGTACGACACGAAGGGACTGCTCATCTCCGCCATCCGCGACCCCGACCCGGTCGTCTTCCTCGAACCCAAACTCATCTACCGCGCGTTCCGCGGCGAGGTTCCCGAAGAAGACTACACGGTCCCAATCGGTGAGGCCGCCGTCCGCCGCGAAGGCACGGACGTGTCGGTGTTCACCTACGGCGCGATGACCCGCCCGACGCTCGAAGCAGTCGAGAATCTCGAAGAAGAGGGTATCGACGCGGAAGTCGTCGACCTGCGCTCTATCTCGCCACTCGACCGCGAGACCATCGTCGAGTCGTTCAAGAAGACCGGCCGTGCAGTCGTCGTCCACGAGGCACCCAAGACCGGTGGTCTCGGCGGCGAAATTACGGCAATCATCCAAGAAGAGGCGCTCCTCTATCAGGAAGCACCCGTAAAGCGCGTCGCAGGCTACGACGTTCCGTACCCGCTGTACGCACTGGAGGACTACTACCTCCCGTCGGTCGCCCGCGTCGAAGACGGCATTCGTGAGGCGGTGAACTTCTGAATGGCACTCGAAGAATTCAAACTCCCCGACGTCGGTGAAGGCGTCGCAGAAGGCGAACTCGTAACGTGGCACGTCGCACCGGGCGACGAAGTGACCGAAGACCAGGTACTCGCAGAGGTCGAGACGGACAAGGCACTCGTGGACGTTCCGTCGCCGTTCAACGGGACGGTGAACGAACTCCTCGCCGAAGAGGGCGAAGTCGTCCCCGTCGGCAACGTCATCATCACCATCCAGGTCGGTGGCGAGGAGGCCGAAGAAGCCGAGCCGGCCGCCGAACCCGAGGCGGAAGCAGAACCCGAAGCGGAACCCGAGGACGAAGCCGACTCTGGCGGACGCGTGTTCGCCCCGCCGAGCGTCCGACGCCTCGCCCGCGAACTCGAAGTCGACCTCGAATCTGTCGACGGAAGCGGCCCGAGTGGTCGCGTGACCGAAGGCGACGTTCGTGCGGCCGCCGAAGAAGAAGAAGACGACGCGGCGGCCGAAGGGCCGCGCAGCATCGAAATCAACGGTCAGTCGGCGACGGAGAAGCGCGACGAAAGCGCTGCCGCGCCCGCTGAGGCCGCAGAGCGTGACAAGACGCTCGCCGCACCCGCGACCCGTGCGCTTGCCAAAGAGAAAGGCGTCGACATCGACGCCGTGCCGGCGACCGAGATGCGCGACGGTGAGGCGTTCGTCTCGCCCGACGCAGTCACCGAGTACGCCGAGGCCCAGCGCGCCGCACAGGCCGC
>NZ_LOPV01000432.1 GCF_001469865.1 Haloferax profundi | reverse complement strand
AGGCAGTCGCCGCCGAACCCGAGGCGGGAACCGCCACAACCGAGACGACGGCTGCCGACTCCGGCCCCGTCGCCGGTGAGCGCGTCCCCTTCAAGGGCGTCCGAAAGGCCATCGCCGACCAGATGCAGCGCTCGAAGTACACCGCGCCGCACGTCACCCACCACGACGAAGTCGACGTGACGGAACTCGTGGAACTGCGCTCGCAACTCAAGCCCGTCGCCGAAGAGCGCGACACGAAACTCACCTACATGCCGTTCGTGATGAAGGCGGTCATCGCGGCGCTCAAGGACTTCCCGCACATCAACTCGCAACTCGACGAGGAGAACGAGGAAATCGTCCTCCGCGACGAGTACAACATCGGCGTCGCCGCCGCGACGGACGCCGGTCTCATGGTTCCGGTCGTCCACGACGCCGACCGCAAGGGTATGCTCCAGATTGCCGACGAGATGAACGAGTTGGTCGAGAAGGCCCGCAACCGCAAGATTTCGCCCGGCGAGATGCGCGGTGGCACCTTCACCATCACCAACATCGGCGGTATCGGCGGCGAGTACGCGACGCCAATCATCAACTACCCCGAAGTGGCCATCCTCGCACTCGGTGCAATCAAGGACAAGCCACGCGTTGTAGACGGTGAAATCGTGCCTCGAAAAGTCCTCACCCTCTCGCTGTCGTTCGACCACCGCATCGTCGACGGCGCACAGGGTGCCCGCTTCACGAACCGCATCAAAGAACTGCTCGAAGACCCCAAACTGCTGGTGTTAGAATAATGGTCGTTGGAGATATCGCGACCGGAACCGAGGTGCTCGTCATCGGTGCCGGACCGGGCGGGTACGTCGCCGCCATCCGCGCCGCACAGCAGGGGCTGGACACCACGCTCGTCGAGAAGGACGCCTACGGCGGCACCTGCCTGAACTACGGGTGTATCCCGTCGAAGGCGCTCATCACGAGCGCGAACCTCGCCCACGAGGCGGGCAACGCCGAAGAGATGGGTATCCACGCCGACCCCGTCGTCGACATGTCGCAACTGCGCGACTGGAAGGACGGCGTCGTGGACCAACTCACCGGCGGCGTCGAAAAACTCTGTAAGGCCAACGGCGTGAACCTCGTCGAGGGAACGGCCCGCTTCAAAGACGAGAACGCCGTCCGCATCGCCCACGGCGGCGAAGGACAGGGTTCCGAGACCATCGAGTTCGAACACTGTATCATCGCCACCGGGTCGCGCGTCATCCAGATTCCGGGCTTCGACTTCGCGGACGAGCAGGTCTGGTCCTCGCGCGACGCCCTCGCCGCAGACACCGTCCCAGACCGCCTCGTCGTGGTCGGCGGTGGCTACATCGGCATGGAACTGTCCACGACGTTCGCCAAACTCGGGTCGGAAGTCACCGTCGTCGAGATGCTCGACGACATCCTCCCCGGGTACGAGTCCGACGTGGCCCGTGTCGTCCGCAAGCGCGCCGAAGAACTCGGCATCGACATGAACTTCGGCGAAGGTGCCAGCGGATGGCGCGACGAAGACGATGGCATCATCGTCACCACGGAAACCGAAGACGGCGAGGAAGCCGAGTACCGCGCCGACAAGGTGCTCGTCGCCGTCGGACGCTCGCCCGTCACCGACACGATGGAACTCGAAAACGCCGGCATCGAAGCCGACGAGCGCGGGTTCTTCGACGTGGACGACTTCCGCCGCACCGACGTGGAGCACATCTACGCAGTCGGTGACGTCGTCGCCGACACCCCGATGCTCGCCCACGTTGCCTCGAAAGAAGGTATCGTCGCTGCCGAACACATCGCTGGCGAACCCGTCGCCTTCGACAGTCAGGCCGTCCCGGCCGCCGTCTTCACCGACCCCGAAATCGGCACCGTCGGGATGACCGAAGACGAAGCAGAAGAGATGGGCTTTACCACCGCCGTCGGGCAGATGCCCTTCCGCGCCTCTGGCCGTGCCCTCACCACGGGCCACGCCGATGGCTTCGTCCGCATCGTCGCCGACGACGACTCCGGGTTCATCCTCGGAGCGCAAATCGTCGGCCCCGAGGCGTCCGAGTTGGTGGCTGAAGTCGCCCTCGCCATCGAGATGGGCGCGACGCTCGAAGACGTTGCATCCACCATCCACACCCACCCGACGCTCGCCGAAGCGGTCATGGAGGCCGCCGAAAACGCGCTCGGACAGGCGATTCACACGCTGAATCGGTAACGCAGCAGACTCAGTCGTCGTTTTTTATTCGTTCTCTATCCACCACAAAGCCAGCATCGTCCCCACCACTGCCACGGCGGCGGGAATCGATTTGTCGATACCGAGTGTGCGGAAGTCGAGGAGGACCACACCCTCTAACTGGGCAGCGAGGGCGAGGGCTACGAAGACGAACCCCGCCACCCACAGCTCGGGTGTGTTGACGTCGCTGATAGACATGAAAATCGATACGACGCCAAGCATGATAAGCGTTAGCAGTGTTCAAACCTTGCCAGCCAGCAGTGCGTGCCGGGGCAGGAGGGGCCGTGCGGGTGCCTGCGACGCGGTTACTCCTCGTCGGCGTCGAGGATGTTGTAGCCCTCGAACACCTTGCCGAGGCGATCCATCGACGAGACGACGACGTCGCAGGCGGGTCGAACCGCCGTCTTCGGGACGAACCCAACCGACAGGCCGGCGACTTCGAGCATCGGCAGGTCGTTCGCGCCGTCGCCGACGGCGACAGTTCGCTCCATCGGCACGTCGTGTTCGGCGGCGTGATTTTCGAGGGCGGTGTCTTTCGTGCCCTCGATGAGCGACCCCTCGACGCCGCCGGTGAGTCGGCCACCCTTCACGGGCAGGTGGTTCGAGACGATGTCGTCGACTTCGACGCCCTCTTTTTCCAGTGCGCGTTCGACACCACGCTCGAACCCGCCGGTGAAGATGGCGACGTGGTGGCCGTAGTCGCGGAGTCGCTGGATGAGTTCTGCCGCACCGGGACGGAGTTCTACCTCGCCGTAGGCTTCCTCGGCGAGTTCCTCTTCGAGTCCGTCGAGGAGTCGAGCACGCGAGCGAAGACTCTCCGCGTAGCTAATCTCGTCGTTCATGGCGCGCTCGGTGATGTCGGCCATCTTCTCGGCGGTGCCGTTCTTCTCCCCGAGGAGGACCGTCATCTCCGAGTCTGAGAGCGTGCCGTCGAAGTCGAAGGCGATGATTCGCATATCTGCCCGTCATCGCCGTGGGCTTTCAACTATACGGTCGCGCGGAATCTTTTCCGCAAGTCGACTCACTCGTCGTGACGAGATGCCGATTCCGTGAGACGAAGCCCAGAAACGACAGTACAGCCCCTATTGGCTCGACGTGGTACGTGGAGACTCTTTTCGGAAAGCATCGGCGTGGTCCTCGACGAATTCACGCATCGTTCGAGGTGGTCGCCCAAGCACGCGTTCGACGTCGTCGGTCACGCGACCTGCCAGCCCCAATCTGGCAGTCGTGTAGATTCCGAGCATCACGACGACGAACGTGAGTGGGAAGCCACGCCGATACATCGTCGTCGTGAACGCGACGGGGCCTGGACGAGTGTACTCGATACGCCGGTTCAACACGGCTGAAAAGGTATCGGCCACGTCGTCGTACGTCAGCGCTTCCGGGCCCGTTACGTCGTACGCACAGTTCTCGTGTCCGACTTCGGTGAGTGCAGCGACGCCAACCGCAGCGATATCTCGAGCATCGACGAAACTCGTCGTGCCCTCACCTGCGGGGACGAAAATCTCGTCGCGCGCGGCGATATCCTCTCGATGGACCTCGGAGAGGTTCTGCATGAAAAACGACGCCCGCAGAAACGTGACGGTCACGTCGACATCTCGGAGATGGTCCTCGATACGGTGGTGGGGTAACAGTGGGTTCTTCTCGGCACCCAGCACCGAGAGATAGACGACGTGGTCGACACCGACCCGGGAAGCGGCATCGATAGCGGGTGTGAGATGGCGCTTCACGCGACCCTCTGATGGCGGTCGGACGAGGAACATCGCATCGACATCCTCGAACGCTGCACCCCACGTCTCGGGTTTGTGAAAGTCGAAGTGGACACACTCGACGTCGCTCCCGAACTGCTCGCAGGCTCGTTCGACAGCACGAACACCCGCCCGCACGACGACGTCCTTCTCGCGAAGTTGGCTAACGACGTGACTTCCGACGGTTCCTGTGGCACCAGTGACGAGTATCCGTTTCATTCGTCTGTTAGTCGTGGGAGGGAGTCGACGAACAATTCGTTCCCGTTCGACCGGTTGTTCCGACCACTTCGATTTGCATACACGCCTTACGACAGAAGAACCGATAAATATGTGAACAGTTTTCGCGTCGTCTGCTGACTCTCGGTTGCGTCCAGAGCGTCCACCCGACGGAATCACCCACGTCGTGAAAGCGAGCCAGAACGTGAAGAATCGTGTGAGACACTCTCACTGTCACGATATCGGCCGTTGTGGCAACTCTTAACCCCCGTGAGTATGTCCCTACGCGCATGAAGGTACTCGTCACGGACCCAATCGCCGATGCGGGTCTGGACAGACTTCGTGAGGCTGGGTACGAAGTAGAGACCGCATACGACGTCGAAGGTGACGCGCTGCTGGACGCCGTCTCCGACGCAAATGGGCTCATCGTCCGCTCCGGGACACAGGTCACCGCCGAAGTATTCGAGGCGGCACCCGAACTCGTCATCGTCGGCCGTGCCGGCATCGGTGTCGACAACATCGACATCGACGCCGCCACCGAACACGGTGTCATCGTCGCCAACGCGCCCGAGGGGAACGTCCGCGCCGCCGCCGAGCACACGGTTGCGATGGGCTTCGCCGCCGCGCGCTCGATTCCGCAGGCACACGCCCGCCTGAAGAACGGCGAGTGGGCCAAGTCCGACTACCTCGGCAACGAAGTCAACGGGAAGACGCTCGGCGTCGTCGGCCTCGGCCGCGTCGGCCAAGAAGTCGCGAAGAAGTACCACTCGCTCGGGATGGACCTCGTCGCGTACGACCCCTACATCGGCCAAGAGCGCGCCGAGCAA
>NZ_LOPV01000431.1 GCF_001469865.1 Haloferax profundi | reverse complement strand
GGTGCCGAACTCGTCGAGTTCGACGAGTGTCTCTCGCGGGCCGACTTCCTGACGGTCCACACGCCGCTGACGCCCGAGACGGAAGGTCTCATCTCCACCGACGAACTCGAGACGATGGGAAGCGGCTACCTCATCAACTGCGCCCGCGGTGGCGTCGTCGACGAGGCAGCCCTCGCCGAGGCCGTCGAAAACGGCGTCCTCGACGGTGCCGCAGTCGACGTGTTCGCCGACGAACCCGTCTCGCCCGACAACCCACTCCTCTCGGTGGAGAACGTCGTCGTCACGCCGCACCTCGGCGCGTCCACCTCGGCCGCACAAGAGAACGTCGCCGTCTCGACGGCCGACCAGGTGGTCGCCGCGCTCCGCGAGGAACCAGTCATGAACGCGCTCAACGCGCCCTCGGTGGACGAGAGCGCCTTCCCGCGCATCCAACCCTACATCGAAATCGCCGAAACCGCCGGCAAGATTGCCGGCCAACTCCTCGACGGACGCCTCGGCGAAGTCGAAGTCAGCTACCAGGGTGACATCGCCGCCGAAGACGTCGAACTCGTCACCGCCTCCGCCCTGAAGGGCGTCTTCACGCCGCTCGAATGGCAGGTCAACGCCGTCAACGCGCCACAAATCGCGAAAGAACGCGGTATCGAAGTCACCGAGTCGAAGTCCCGCCAGTCGGAGGACTTCCAGAGTCTCGTGACGGTCACCGTCCGCAACGGCGACGAAGAGATGACCATCTCGGGCACGCTCTTCGCCGGTGACGACCCGCGCATCGTCCGCATCAACGGCTACCGACTCGACGCCATCCCGCACGGCCAGATGCTCGTCGCTCGCAACTACGACAAACCCGGCGTCATCGGCTTCATCGGCACCGTCCTCGGCGAGAACGACGTCAACATCGCGGGGATGTTCAACGCCCGCCGCGCGAAGGCCGGCGGCGAGGCACTGACCGTCTACAACCTCGACGACGAGGTTACGGACGACGTCCGCGAGAAACTGCTCGCAGACGACCGTATCATCGACGTCGACGCGATTACCCTGTAAACTGGGTCACCGTCCATCGAACGACGGCACAACTCGCATCACTACGCGGCCGACGCCCGACTGAACGCGACCAAGACCACGTCGAACACGGCCGATGGTCGACGACAGACCGACCGACCGACCGCTTCTTTGCGACCGATTCTTCGTCGACTGCGACGCTCGTGACGACTGCATTTCGCGTGACGACATCCCGTGAGCGTGTTCTCGGTACCGTTCTGCGAGCAACCGTTCGTAGTGGTCGATGACCGCGTGGCGGTTCTCGTGGGTGGCATCGAGTTGTTCTTTGAGACGGGTGTTCGCGCGGCGGAGCGCCTCGTTCTCGCGGCGAAGCGACGCGACGTCCTGCGTTGGAGGGGAATCAGCAGGACGGGTCGACGATGCGGGGGCGGCCCTGGAGTGGCCGGTGCCCGTCTCGTCCGAGGGGTACGTTCGTGACCCGGACCCACCTCCGATGGTCCCGGTCGGCAGACTACTGAGCGACATCGTGTGGTACCACGTGGCACAGAATGAAAAAGACGTGTCAGACGAATAACTGACGCACGTCATCGGTCGTCCGTCACAGGGCGAAATCGTGAGTGAGAGTCGGTGGTCGAACGTTCCGCCTACTCGGCGAGGTGTTCGAGCACCGCGTCGGTATCGTTCGGGACCGGTTCGGGGTCGTCACCGGCCTCGAACGCCGCATCTGGGTCCTTCAGGAGGTGTCCCGTCGTGAGACAGACGACCTGTTCGTCTTCGCTGACCGTGCCGTTCTCGCGAAGTTTTCGGAGGCCGGCGACAGACGCCGCAGACGCGGGTTCGACGCCGACGCCCTCGGCGGCGAGGTCACGTTGTGCTTCGGTGATTTCCTCGTCCGAGACGGCGACGGCGGTGCCACCCGTCTCGCGGATTCCGGGCAGTGCCTTCGGCGCGTTGACGGGGTTGCCGATGCGGATGGCCGTCGCGCGCGTCTCCACGTCGTCCCAGCGGCGCGTCTCGTCCCACCCGTTCTCGATGGCTTCGACCATCGGTGCGGCACCGTCTGCCTGCACGCCCGTCAGTTTCGGCACGTCCTCGGCGTCGAGCGCACCCGACTGGACGAGTTCGCGGAACGCCTTGTAGAGCGCCGAGGTGTTGCCCGCGTTGCCGACGGGGAGGACGATACGGTCTGGGTAGGTCCCGTAGTCTTCGTGGAACTCTTCGAGAATCTCGAGGCCGATGGTCTTCTGGCCTTCGAGACGGAAGGGGTTCAGCGAGTTGAGGAGGTACACCTCACCGCGGGCGGCGAGGTCCTGGACGATGTCGAGACACGAGTCGAAGTTGCCGTCGACTTCGAGGATGCGCGCGTCGTGGAGCGACGCCTGCGCAATCTTTCCGGCGGCCACTTTTCCGGCGGGGAGCAAGACGAGCGTCTCCATCCCATCGCGCGCGCCGTATGCTGCGAGGGCCGCAGACGTGTTACCCGTCGAGGCGCAGGCGAGTCGGCCGACGCCCAGTTCCTTCGCGACGCGGACGCCGACGGTCATGCCGCGGTCTTTGAACGACCCCGTGGGGTTCATCCCCTCGTGTTTGATGCGGAGCGTCTCGACGCCAATGTCAGATTCGAGGCGGGGGACGGTGTGCAACGGCGTCGCGCCCTCGGGGAGCGAGACGCCTTCTTCGAACGGGAGCGCGGCGTTGTAGCGCCAGACGCCGCGGCCCTCGAAGTCGTCCCACGTCGGCGGGGACGCGTAGCGAACTTCGAGGAGGCCGTCACAGTCGTCGCACGTGTACCGTACGTCGTCGAACGGTGCGAACTGTGCGCCGCACTCGATACATTCGAGCCAGGTGCCGTCAGCGGCGACGGATGGCTCCTCGGGGGTAGGTGCCGTGAGTTCGAGGCTCATTGGTCGGGCGGTGGAACCAGAGGGACAAAAGCAGGTGGGTTTGGGCGGTACCTACCGGACCGACAGCGAGGCGGACGTGAACCGAACTGCTGCTTACGACTCGCCGAAGGCGTCGATACGAGCGTGCACGTCGTCGGCCCACTCGTCGAGGGCGGCGTGCATCATCTCTTTGGCCTCCGGGAGCGGTGTCGCCGTGTACTGGTAGACGTACCCGCCGGGGTCCAACAGTCGGCGCTTGCGCTCTGCGAGGCCCTTGTCGAGCAGCGTCGTCAGCGAGCGATTGACGTTGCTCCGGTCGCGTTCCAGAACTTCCGCGAGTTCTGCGACGGTGCTTCCGGGGTTGTCGAGGAGCGCGAGGTACGTCCGACTCTCGTGGCTCTGGATTCCGAAGACACAGGCGAGGACCTGCCCGAAATTCGGGTCGTCGGTCTCCATCAGGTCTTCCATATCCGGTGCATCAGCCATGCACATCTGTTCGCTGTCCGCCGAATTAAACCCTCACCAAGCGGCGAAGGCGTTGCATCGCCGGAGACGTACCTCGACGCGGCCGACACGCAGTCTACTCGTCTTTCGCGTACCCCATCTTCATCACACACGTCCGCATCCCGGCTTCGTCTTCGTGTTTGTGGAGCGTCGTCGGCGTGTCGCAGTAGAACGTCGACCCGTCGTGGCGGAGCGTCACCTCGTGAATCCCGCCGAGCATCTCGGCGCGGACGATGATTCGATGTCCATCGAGAAGCGCGTCGAGAATCTCGTCGGCGGTCAACTCCCCTGACTCGATTCGGAGCAAGTCGGCCATACACTCACATTTCGGGCGAACCGTATCAGTATTGTCGAAGGACGAGAGCTGTGTACGACGAAACTGAGACCGAACAGAGAAGACTGAGTCGAGGAGGACGAGTCACCGGCAGACGCCCCTCCCATCAGTTCGTCGTCGACTTCCCAACCCCACGACGAGTCACCGGCAGACTCCCCTCCCGTCAGTTCGTCGTCGACTTGGACCGCTTCTCTGCGTCTGTGACCGGCACCTCGACGCCTTCGACGGCCTCCGCGACTTCTGTCTCTTTCTCGGTGTCGATGTGCCAGCGGTCCACCTCGTCCTCGTAGTTTCGAAGCATCTCCGAGACGTTCGACTTCAGGCCGTCGTCGTTGACGTTCACCTCGAAGACGAACTGCTCTTCGCCAGTTCCCCGGCCCACCTGCTGGATGTTGGCGCTGATGAGTTCGTTGTCGAAGTAGTACGGTGCCAACTGCGTCATCACCTTCCGGTAGACGGTGTCTTCGACCTTCCGGAGGGCTTTCCGCCCGGCGGAGTCGGCAGCACGCGCGACGTAGTTGATGGAGTCTTGCCACGACTCGACGGCACCCTCGTCGTCTCCTTCTTCGATTTTCTCGTAGGAGCGAGACAACTTCTCACCGGCCGTCTTCAGGTCTTCGTTGGGCGCTTTTCCTTCCTTCTCACCTTCGCCCTCGCCGACACTCGCTTGCTTGGCCGTCTTCTCGTTGACGTCTTCTCCCAGTCGCTCGTGTGACTTTGGCCGCCACTCGTCCCAGTCGTCGAAGTGCGCGCCTTCGACTCCGGACTCGCGGAGGGCACGGGTGATTCGCTCCCCGTGTTCGACGACTTCCCCCCAAGAGCCCCGGCATTTGAACCCGGAGATGCTCTCTTCCATGTCGTTGACTGGACTACGTGCCAAGAGATAAAAATTCTCCGAGAACCCCTGTCACGCGAGAGATAGTAACTGATTTGTGAAATAATTCGTCGAGAACCAGCGAGGGCGCTTCGGTCGGGCGAACTGTTCAGCGACTGCCGTAGATGACGCGCTCTGCGAAGGCGTCGAGGCGATTCGAGAGTCCTTCGAACCACGCGCTGGGCGACGCCGTCCGGAGTTCCGACTCGTCGAGTTCTATCTTCTCGTCCCCGAATGGGTCACGGTCGCCGGCACTCGTCGCGTCGACGACAGTCGTCATCGAACACCGACCACACGCCTCTCGGTTCGGGTCTGCCATGTGTGCCCGATTCGCAACCATCACGAATAAACCTTGGTTTCCCACCGGTCGCGACGGGCTTATAGGGACGAACGTGTTGCACCGTCTCATGGGATACCGCGTCGTGGACACGGACGACGTCGAACCGATACCAGACCGACCTTGCGAACTTCGGCGCATCGGCGTCGAAGGCGGCTTAGAGCAGTTCGCACTCAATCGCTTCCGCGCCGAGCCGGGCGAACAGGTACCGCTGGCGTATCACTACCACACCGAACAGGAAGAGGCGTTCTACGTCCTCTCGGGCACCCTGTTCGTCGAGACGCCAGACGAGACGTTCGAGGTGTCGGCAGACGAGTTGTTCGTCGCCGACCCGGAGAGTCCGCACCGCGCTCACAACCCGGAAGACGCGACTGAGGCAGTCGACATCCTCGCCATCGGCGCACCTGCCGTGTCGGGTGACGCCGAGGCGTACGACCCCGACGAGAGATGAGCGACGTGGGACACCCCAGAGCAAGTGACGGACGGGACGACACCGACGGCCCGGACCCCGACGTTCCGGAGTGGGACGACGAGTACCTCGACCGGGTGAGTGACCGACTGATGTTCCACTACGACCTGGAGAAAGACTCGGTCGTCCGCGGTGAACGGTTCGACCTCTTCGGGTCGATGCTGATGGAGACGCGCAAGCAGTTCATGCATCAGTCCATCAACTACGCCAACCACCACGCGAAGGAGTACCTCTTCGCCCGCCGGGTCGACACCGCGACTATCGCCGAACTCGAACGCCTCGTCGAGTTGGGCCACGAACTCGCCGACCTGTGGGTCGAACCGAGTCCGGAACACTTCGGGACGGACTTCACGTTCGTCCTCGTCGCACCCGACGTCCCAGAAGACGTCCACGACTTCGTCTCCGACTTCGCGGACCGGACGCTCATCAAGTTCGGCTACTACGGCCACGTCGAGATGAACGTCGCCGTCGTCGCCCCCGACGACGAGGCGGCAATCGCGAGTCGAAACGCCGACTCTGTGGACGCTTTTACCCTCTGGACAGATATCTCTCCCACGAGTTCGAAGGGTGTCGTGCAGCGACTCGTCGAGCGATTGCGTCGGTAAAAAAGAACCGTCGAGTGGTTTCGCGACGTTAGTCGTCGTTCGGGGTTACGTGCCCGCTGCTCGAACCCCGCACGTCCTGGATGTTCTCGTAGCCCATCTTGGCGAGCGAGAGCGCCAAGTAGATGAGCGTGAACGCCAGGATAATCTGGACGACTGCCGAAATCATCGAGACTGTCGTCGCCGACGCCATCCACTCGGGGTTGAGGAACTTCGCGTAGATGTTGTCGTGAATCGCCAGCCACAGCAGGCCGAGACTCGTGATGGTGACCATCAGGGCCATCGGACCGCCAGTGCTGATGAGTTGCTTGGAGTCGTCCCAGTTAGCCAGCCACACCGTCGCCGTCAGGAGTGCCAGCGCAGCGAGAAGCTGGTTGGCACCGCCGAACAGTTGCCAGAGGGTGAGCCACGACCCACTCGTGATGAGGACGTACGCCGGAATCGCCTGCACCGCAGCGTTGCCCCAGCGGTTCGTCGCGAGTTCTTGGGCCGACGACTCGGGCGTGCCGACGATTTCTTCCATCATGTAGCGGCCGAGACGCACGGCCGTGTCAGTGGACGTGAGCAGGAAGCTCACGAGCACGAGAGCCATGAACGGACCACCGAAGGACGTCGGGATGCCGAAACTCGTGAGGATGATACCGCCACCTGCCGCGAACGTCGGCAGGGCGAGGCCGATACCGCCGCCCACTTCGGGGCCGACGATAGCAACAGTTGCGAGTGCGACAGTGGCGAGGAGACCCTCACCGAGCATGCCGCCGTATCCAATCATCCGCGCGTCAGACTCCTTGTTGAGTTGCTTCGAGGTGGTCCCCGAAGAGACGAGCGAGTGGAACCCGCTGATGGTCCCACACGCGATGGTGATGAACAAGAGCGGGAACAACGGCGTTCCAGTCCGGCCCATGAATCCGTAGAACGGTTCGAGGTTCGTCACGAGCGGTTGCGACGAGGTGCCGACGAGGGTGCCGACGATGATTGCGAGGAGTGCCCCGCCGACGCCTGCGTAGAGCAGGAACGACGAGAGGTAGTCACGCGGTTGCAGGAGTACCCACACCGGGAGGGCACTTGCGAGTGCACCGTAGACGAGGATAATCGGAATCCACGCCGCGGCGTTGGCACCGAATGCGCCCGCTGCCGGAAGCCACGACCCGCCACTGCCGAGCAGGACGATGGTCGACGCCGGTGCGCGTGCCGCAGGTTCGAACAGTGCAATCGGGAACTGGATGCCGAAGTACACACCGATGAACATGGCGGCGACGAACCCAACCGTACCCGGAAGGAACGGCAGATTCAGTTGGTAGAGGTACATCCCGAACAGGACGGCGAGGACGATGTACACCAGACTCGCCGTCGCCGCCTCGGGGTACGCGTTGAACACGATGGCCACCACGAGGGCGAACACCGCGACGACGAGGATGATGGTGAGGAACGCGAACCACAAGAGCATGTTCTTGCCGCGTTCGCCCACGTACTCGCCGATGATGTACCCGATAGACTTTCCGTCGTGTCGCAGACTGCTCGACAGCGACACGAAGTCGTGGACACTACCGAGGAGTGGGTTTCCGATAGCAATCCACGCGAGTGCAGGGAGCCACCCCCACACCACACCAGCCGTAATTGGCCCCACGATGGGTGCCCCGCCTGCGATACTCGAATAGTGATGCCCCAGTAAGACCGGCTTCTTCGCCGGTACGTACTCTTGACCGTCTTCGTACTTGTGCGCCGGTGTATCACGACTATCGTCGAGTTCGACGAATCGCGCGAGATACCGGGAGTATCCGAAATACCCCACCGTGAACAACGCAAGTACGATAGCGACCAGCCATATAACTTGTACCATGGTACTCTGCCCCACCAAGAGACACGAAAATGGCTACCTTAACGTTAACGATAGTTGAGAATGTATGGAAACGGGACTACAGGTAAGCATCGCTACGGGTTCGAAAACCTGTATTCCGCGAGAACTGTAATGACACCTCAATTCGCGGTGAGTTCTACACCAACCTCGATTTCGTCGGCTACTTCACCGAGGAAATCTCCTTTCACTTCGGCGACCCGTGTCTCGATTGCGGCGACCAGCGGTGGCGACAGGTCCTCGCGGAGTTCTCGGAGTCGCTCTCGCTCAGTCTTGACCCGGTCTCGCAAGAACGTCGCGCCGCGGCCCTGTTCGTCAGGGTCCGGTTCGGGCGTCAGGCGATTGACTGCCAGTCCTCGAACGTCGAGTCCGTAGTCGTCCAGTTGCTCGACTGCCCGCTTCGTCTCACGAATCGAGAGTTCGTCGGGATTCACGACGAGGAAGAACGCCGCCTCCGACTGCAACGTCTCCTTGGCGAAGTTGAAGTCGTCACGGCGCTGTTCGAGACGGGCGATAATCGGGTCCCCCTCCATCATGCGCCGTGGTTCGTTGTTGCCGATAGCCGCGCGTTCGAACAGTTTCACCGACTGTTTTCGTTTGTGGAGGAGTCGTTGAATCCACCCGTCGAGGTACTCGGGCAACGAGAGCAGGCGGAGGGTGCCGCCAGTCGGTGAGGTGTCGAAGACGACCCGGTCGTACTCCTCGGAGTCACGCATCACGTCGATGAACCGGTCGAAGAGCGCAGACTCGTGGGCGCCGGGCGTCTGGTGGGCCATCTCTATCTGCCGGTCGATTTCGTTGACCATCGCCGGACTCACCTGGTCGCCCAACGCCCGCTTCGTCTCCATGAGGTGTTCGCGGACTTCCGTCTCGGGGTCTATCTCCATCGCGTCGAGGTTCGGTTCGTCCGCGACGGGTTGGGGTGTGTCGGTGAACGATTGGTCGAACACGTCCCGCGTACTGTGCGCCGGGTCCGTCGAGACGAGGAGCGTCGAGACACCAGCACGAGCACACTTGACCGCGTAGGCGCTCGACATCGTCGTCTTTCCGACGCCGCCCTTTCCGCCGAAGAACACAAATTTTCGCATGTTAGAAGTGGTATTGGTGGCCCTTTCGTTCGAGAAGCGACCCTCGGTCCCACATCCGTCGCTCCCACGCCTCGAACTCGTCTTCGAGGTACGGCAGCAGTTCGGCCGTGTAGTAGGAGACAGGTGACGGGATGCCGAACGCATCCGGGAAGCACGCGAGCATGAACGCGTCTTCGTCGTCTTCGGCTTGTTTCTCGATTTTCTCGTAGGCAGGGTGTGTTATCATCCCGTGGTAGAGGCCGCGAAGCCACTCCTCTACGAGTTCACGAAAGGACTCGATGCGCGCGGCAAGCGTCATCAGGTTACACACTCACCGATGACTGGGCAAAAGCGTATCGCTCACGAACGACGACACAGGATTCCCGCGGGTTCATATACGAGGGCGAGGTAGGGCCGGCCATGAATCCGCGTGAGGCAATCCCTGTGACGGTGCTCGGCGGGAGCCTCGGGGCGGGCAAGACGACGCTTCTCAACCACCTGTTGACGAACGCCGGCGACCACGACATCGCCGTCCTCGTCAACGACATGGGTTCGGTAAACGTCGACGCCGAGTTGGTCGCAGAGGAATCCGAACTGACCGTCGGTGGCGGTGTGACCGAGTTGTCGAACGGGTGTATCTGCTGTGAACTGCAGGACGACCTGGAGACGGCCGTCGTCCGACTCGCACAGGAGCGCTCGTTCGACCACCTCGTGGTCGAGGCGTCGGGTGTGTCGCGGCCCGGCCCAGTCGCTCGACTCTTCGTCACGTCGCGGGCGGCCGCGAGGTACGACGTCGCCGGCCTCGTGACCGTCGTCGACGCCCGCCTCTTCGCCGACACCTTCGTCGGCGGCGACCCCGAGCGAACGGTCGCCGAAGACAGCGACGGGTCGGTCGAGCCGCTCTCGGACCTCCTCGTCGAACAAGTCGAGAGCGCGGACCTCGTCGTCCTCAACAAGCGCGACCTCGTCAGCGACGACGAAGTCGCAGACGTGCGCGACGTGATTTCGGCGCTTCGGCCCAGCGTCGATATCGTCGAGACGACCCACGGCGGCGTGGACGTCGATTTCCTCCTCTCGGACCTCCACGACCCCGATGCACCCGTTGGCTGGCGGGCCGCACTCGAACACGAGGACGAAGACGCAGGTGCCGAAACCCACGACGAGAGCGGGGACGGACACGGCCACAGCAGCCACGAACACGAGCATTCGCACGCGGAGGGAGACGGCCACGAACACGACCACAGTGTCGTCTCGCACGCAGAGGAGACGTACGGCATCACGTCGTTCGTCTACCGCCGACGAGCACCGCTCGACCCCGAGGGAGCGTCGGCAGTGCTCGGGAACCTCCCCGACTCGGTCGTCCGTGCCAAAGGGTCGTTGTGGGTCGCCGGGGCCGACGACGTCCACTACACCTACAGCCAAGCCGGTCCGTCGGCGTACGTCACCGCTGGCGGCCCGTGGATTGCGACACTCCCCGAGTTCGAACAGGACACGTATCGACGCAACCACCCCGAAATCGACTGGCACGACGAGTACGGCGACAAGCGAACCGAACTCGTGTTCATCGGGCACGACATCGACGAAGCGGCCCTCGTCGAAGCACTCGACGAACACGTCCTCGAACCGGGCGCAGACGTGGCAAACGGTACGTATCCCGTCGAGCCGGGTGCTGAACTCACGCTCGCCGAACCGGAGGGAGCGCGATGAGCGACGGAGAGACCGGCGAGATAGAGTGGGGCGAAGGCGACCCGCGCGTCGTGTTCGTCATGAACATCGTCCTCTCGTCCATCTTCGCCACCGTCGTGGTCTACGGACTCTCGTACCTCGAACTCATGGCGTTCACCTTCGTCAACGTCGCGACGGCAGCGCTGTTGCTCATCGCACTCACCTACGTCGTGACGAAGTAGCGGCGAGAGGGCCGTCGCAATCGGGAATCGGCCGTCGCGTGTCAGCTAACACGCGCACCCGGTGCTTCCGGGAGACCGCTCCAGCACCATCTCGTCGCCACAGGTCGGACACGACGGTGGACCGTCGCCTTCCACGTCGAGGTCGAGGACGCGTTCACTACAGTCGTG
>NZ_LOPV01000430.1 GCF_001469865.1 Haloferax profundi | reverse complement strand
GCCATACAGAGGTAAGATTTACCGTCAACATATAATAATGTGATGCATGATACCACAATTTTGGAACGAGCGCCAGTCACGCCGTTTATGACCGGCGGACACAGAACAGGAGCATGCTCACGTTCATCGGACTCGGTCTCTTCGACGAACGCTCTATCACCGTCGAAGGGCGAGAGGCACTCGCCGACGCCGACCGGGCGTTCGCAGAGTTCTACACGAGTCACCTCGTCGGTGCGACCGTCGAGGACCTCGAATCGTACCACGACATCGACATCGACGTTCGTGACAGGGCGGGTGTCGAACAAGACCCCGGAGCGATTCTCGACGCTGCCGAAGACGAACACGTTGTCTTCCTCACCGCAGGCGACACGATGATTTCCACGACGCACGTCGACCTGCGACTCCGTGCAGAGGAGCGTGGCATCGAGACACGCGTCGTCCACGGTGTGACTGCTCAGACCGCTGCGAGTGGACTCACTGGTCTCCAGAACTACCGCTTCGGGAAAGCGGTCACGCTCCCGTTCCCGTACGTCCACGGCGGTGACCCGGTTCCGAAGAGCGTCGTCGACTCACTCGAAGCGAACCGCGAACGCGGGTTGCACACGCTCGTCTACTTGGACATCAAAGTTGACTGGGAGGGTCGCCGCGGTGTCGAAGTCGAAGGCGACGAGTACATGACCGCCGAGTACGCTGCCGAGTTGTTCGCAGAACACTGGGACCCCGACGCACTCGGCGTCGCAGTCTGCCGAGCAGGGAGTCCGAACCCTGTCGTCGCTGCTGACCGTCTCAGTGAACTCGCTAACCGAGACTTCGGCGACCCGCTTCACATGCTCATCATCCCTGGTGAGGTGCACCACGTCGAAGCAGACGCCCTGATGGGTCTCGGTGGCGCTCCCACGGACCTGTTCGACCACGACGAGCGATAACCAAAAACGTCGACTAACTGCTTCTCGGTCAGGCTCGCGGGTCGTTCGGCCCGTCGAACCCGAGTTCGCTGTGAAGGTCGTATTCGTCGCCAGTGAGCATGTAGAGCACGTCCTCGATGATGGTGAGGAGCTCCGGCACCTCACGGACGACGAGGTACGTGATGCCGACGAGGGCGACGACGGCGAGTACCTGACTGATGATGCGGTCGGAGATGAAGAACGACACGAGGTACGGGTCCGAGGACCCGAACATGAACAGAACTTCGTCGACGAAGAAGTGGAAGTACTGCTTTCCGACCGAAATCGTGATGAACGTCGTCCGGAGGAGGTTCAGCGCGTAGATGATGGGAACGGCGATGGCCAGTCCACGGAGTTTGCGGCGAATCGGAGCGTCGACTGCCGCGATGAGACCTGCGAAGATGGCGATGCTCCCGAGACCCGTACACGCGAGGACGACCGAAATCTCGATTCGGTGTGACCCTTGCATCCAGAGGAACGTGTTCAGGTACCCTTCGTCACCTGGAATCATGGTCGTGGAGTAGCCGAGCGACTGGATGAGGAAATCCGTCTGTGCTGCGACCGACTCCATCAGGACACCACGGGGTGCCGGAATCGTCGTCCCGAAGAGCGTCAACGCGGGAATCGTCTCGAAGGGGAGGTAGACGAGACCCATCGCGGCGACGGCACGCGAGAGGACGAACAGGGTATCACGGCCGCTGTAGAGGAGCCAGCCGGCGTAGAGTGACGCTGGAACGGCAGCGATAGTCAGCAACCCCTCGATGTAGCTCTTGTGGACGAGCGTAAAGTGCGGGATGAGTTGGAGCCAGAAGATAGCGAAGAGAACCCACGCTGCAGCCATCACACGCCGTCCGAGGTCACGGTCGCGCCCGTTTGCGACCGCACCGGCGACGAACGTGGCGATGGCCACCCACGCAAGGATATCGGAGAGCAGACCGGGCATACGTGTTGGAACACGTGGACGAAATAAATCCCTTGTCGTTGCGTGCGTCGTCGACGCGCGACCGGTCGGTATCTGTGAACGTTCGGACTACAGCGACAGTGCCGTAGGCGAATCCACGGCAGCACGACCGTTCACGAGTGCGAGTCGATAAAAGAAATTCGGGGGCCGGGGAGTGCCCGGTTGTTAGGTAGCGACCGTTAGTCGCGGTGTTCCCGTCAGAGACGGGAGTTCGTGAGAACTCAGTTAGTTCTCACGGCGAACGGCGAGGAGTGCCGCAGCGACGAGGGCGACGAGAGCGACGACGGCACCGAAGCCAGGCGTGCTGGATTCAGTGGTCTCTTCTGCCGGCTCCTCAGTCGGCTCTTCCGTGGGTTCCTCGGTCGGTTCTTCCGTCGGCTCTTCCGTCGGGGTTGCCGTTTCCTCGGTGGTCTCCTCAGTCGACTCTTCGGTCGTCTCTTCGACCGTGGTCTCCGTCTCGACAGCACCGACGACGTTGCCGTCAGCGGTGGCGTCAGAGGCGGTGCCCTTGTCGACAGAGACAGTCACGTCGAACTCGTCGCCTTCTTCCTGCTCAGAGAAGTCGAAGGCAGCCGAGAACGTACCGTCAGCCATGACGTACGCGGAGCCAGTCTTGAGGAAGCGCGGCTGGGTGTCGCCGGTAGACTTCACGCGGAGCGTGAGTTCCGTACCGGGTGCGACCGAAGCCGTGCCCGTGATGGACTGGTCAGCAGCGGCCGAGACGTTGATTGGGTCTTCGTCGAGACCGAGTTCGGGTGCGACGACTTCGAAGTCGGCAGAGACGGTCTCGCCGTCTTCGACGTCGGTCAGGTTACCCGATTCGAGGACTTCGAACGTCGCGTTGAACGCGTCGTCGTCCTCGACGTCGAACTGCTCGTCGTCGGAGTCGTAGTAGTCACCGCGCGAGGCGTTGACGTCGTCGAGGTCGTAGACGAAGAAGTACGTGTCATTCGCGCCGTCGGTGATGACCGTGGCGGCGGAGCTGTTGAGAACCTTCGAGTCGCGGTTCGGACCGGGGTTCGTCTGTTCAACGGTGAGGTTGAACTCGTTGCCCAGGAGCATCTCGGTGTCCTTCGCGTCGAAGGCGCCTTCGAGACCCGTTGCGACAACCTGGTGGACGACGACGTCGCCGTTGGCGACGGTGTCAGTCTGCGTCAGGTTCTCGGTGTCGATTGCGTCGTAGACGTCCGCGGACTCAGAGAAGTCTGCGGCGTCACCGGTCGGTGCAGTCCAGACTGCGTGACTTTCTGTGCTGCGCTCTTCGAGGACGAGCGTCGCAACGTTGTCAGCGTCGTCGCCAGTTGCGACTTCGAGGTCGTAGTCGCCAGCGTCGAGGAGGTCGCCGTCAGGAATCTCCGTCGTGATGTTCGATTGGGAGATGGAGACTTCGTCGTCGCTGTCGTCGACGTCGAACGAGGACGTCTTGTTCGGTGCGTAGGTGTTGAACAGGAGGACAACCTCACCGTCGTCGTTACCGTCGGTGACGGAAACGTTGGCGGTGTAACCGAGGCTGTCGTCGCCGATCTTCACATCTGCTTCGTCCGTACCCGTGAGGGAGACGGTGATTTCGGCAACGTCGCCGGCCTGTTCGGTGACGACACTCGCGTCGAAGTCAGACGAGGTGTCGCTTGCCTTCTCGACGGTGACCGTGTCGCTCGCGACCGTGACACCGGAGTAGGCGTCGGTCACTTCGACCGTGTAGTCACCAGCGGAGAGCGTTCCGACGTCGAAGGAACCTTCACCCTGACCGTCGAGGTCGAAGGAGTCCGTTGCGTCGTCGACTTCGTCACCGTCTGCATCGAGAGTAACGACGTCGACAGTGCGGCCGCCGGCGTTAGCCGAGACCGTACCCGTGAGGGCGTCGTCCGTCGTGATGTTCAGGTCGTCAGCAGCGACGTCGAGACCAAGGTCACGAACGTCGACTTCAGCGCCCTGCGCGCCACCGACAGTGAACGTGTAGGTGTCGAGTTCCTTTCCTTCGGTGTCGAAGATGAAGACCTGGCTGTGGTCGCCAGTGGAGCCGTCGAACTGGTAGGTGTTGTCTTCGTCAGCACCCGCGACTTCGACGTCCGTGTTGGTCGACTTCGCAATAACTGCTACTTTCGAACCCTGGTAGGCCGTGTCGGTATCGTTCGAAACGGCGACAGGTGCGAAGGTGACGTCTTCCGTGCCCGTTGCCTCGTTACCGGAGGCGTCGGTCACGTTGTACGTGACTTCGAGGTCGTCCGTGTAGAGCTTGCTGAGCGTGGCGTTGATCTGACCGTCGTTGTCAGCGTCGCTCTCGAGCGTCTGGACGAGGTTCTCGCTACCGTCCGTGACGTTGATTTCGTTGACCGTGGTCACGCCCTCGTCGAACGCGATTTCGACCTTCGGGGTGCCGTCGTCGAACTGAATAGCCGAGACGAACTCAGGGGCCGAGGAGGCCGTGATGGTCACAGAGGTGTGGTCGTCTTCCTGAGTGGTTCCTGCGGAGAGGGACGAAGTCTCAACGACAGAGACGTTGTAATCTCCAGCGGAGATGTTGTCGTAGACAGTGATTCCGTCGAATGTAATGTCGGTATCACCAGTCGCGTAGCCTTGGTCACTTGAAGACGGTTCAGAAGCGTTGTAGTAACCGTCTCCGTTTACGTCAATCCATGCGTACATGCCCGGT
>NZ_LOPV01000429.1 GCF_001469865.1 Haloferax profundi | reverse complement strand
ACCAGTACCCGCCGTTCGATTCACGGCCAGTTCCCGACCGGTCTGCCGACTGGTTCGCGGCCACGAGAACGTCTCTGAGTGTGCTAACGAGACCCATAGATTCGGCTCGTTGGCTCGATTGTTAAATCCCCGGTCAGGTGACCGAACACGGTGCACGACCGTTCTCACAGGTGCACGACCGCTCTCACAAGTGCACGACTCACACAACACGTCGATGCGAGTCACGTCGACGAGACGAGACACCGCTGGCATCGCCGACGTGTCTCAGTAGTACATCCGATGGATGACCGGGAGTAGCAACAAGACGAGGAGGAAGAAGAGCGCCAACGCGGCGTACCCCAGATTCCGCAAGCGAACGCTCACCGGAATCTCGCCACGGAGGTCAGGGTCCACGGTCCAGACGAGACGGTAGTAGGCGGCGCAACTGCACCCGGCGGTGACGACGAGTGACCCGACGACGCCCGCCGCGATAGAGAGGCCGAACAACGTCCCGTAGAGTGGCCCGAACGAGACGACGAACATGAACGCGAGCGAGGCCACGACGAAGAACGGAACGGCGTCGACGCTCTTTCCGTGGCGATTCCGCAGGTACATAGCCCATACTACGCGCTACGACGACAAAGATATACTCAGCATATCCTCGTCCAGAGTGTCACAGTAGGGAACGTGTACTCGGTGGTGTTTGCGGCCGACCCGTATCTCTCCACGTAACGAGTCCGTAACGCGACTCGCATCCGTCGTCGTGCGACTCCCTCGCGCCCCATTCGTGAACTACCCGCAGGGAGCCGCTGGCGGCCGATAGCCGCATTTATGTCCTTCGGGGGTCCGCTTATTCGGTAAGATGCCCATCGAAGACCGAGACGACGCGTACCTCATCACCCACGCGCTGGCAAAGGACACGCTCTCGCGCCTCCGAGACGTCCAGACGACGCAGGTTGCCTTCCGGAAAGGCCTCGTCAAACTCGGCCGTATCTGTGGCTACGAGATTATCGACGGCGCGATGGAGACCGAATACGTCACCATCCAGACGCCACTGGAAGAGACCACCGGTGAGCGTGTAAAGGGCCTCGACAACGTCGTCATCATCAACGTCCTCCGCGCCGCCACGCCGTTCGTCGAGGGCCTCCTGAAGGCCTTCCCGCGTGCGAAGCAGGGTGTCATCTCTGCAGGCCGCGACGAAGAGGCAGGCATGAGCGAGGAAGGGAGTTTCCCCATCACCATCGACTACGTGAAACTCCCCGAAATCACGGAAGCGGACACCGTCATCGTGGCCGACCCGATGCTCGCGACGGGGTCGACGATGTGCGCCGTCCTCGACCACGTCCTCGAAAACGCGGGTGTCGACCCCGAGAAACTCTTCGTCCTCTCGGCCGTCTCGGCCCCGGACGGACTCCTTCGCGTCGGCGAGCAGTTCCCCGAAGTCGACCTGCTGACGGTCGCTATCGACGACTACCTCGACGACGACGGGTACATCGTCCCCGGCCTCGGCGACGCCGGTGACCGTGCGTTTCGAACCACCTAGGCTCGCACTCGCGAAGCACGCGGGTAACGACTAAGTTACCGCCCACGCACTCCGAATCATGGACGACACTCGTACTCGCGGAGGGAGTCGGAGATGAGCGACCCATGTGACGGTTGCGGGCAACCGGTCGAAGACGCACTCGCACGGGCGGTTCGCCTCCAGGTCGACCGTTCGACGGTCGACGACCAACGACTCTGTCCGAACTGTTTCGCCGACTGGATTACGCGGTACAAAGACGAGATGTCGCCGAAAGCGTCCGACGCGTCGTCGGAATCGTCCGACTCAGAGATAATCGTCGACTGAGGCGAAACCCCCTCTTTTCGGGTCGAAAAGTGACCGGAGTCAGGGGGTTTTCGTTCGAGTCGAACGTCCCGAACCACACCTCATTCGAGTAGTGTGATAAACACCCACATACTCGACGATACCACGAGCACAGACACCGCCGAACCCCTTCGTTTCGAGTCGAACACGAGGGAACCGCCCCGCTCGCCGTCCTGACGAAGACTGCCGAATAGTTAATACTTCTCGAACGACATTTTCCCACGAACGACAGGTGATAGTTCTACGGTAACGTAGCCCACATTAAAACGCCGATTTATAATAATAATTTATAATTCATAGTGTGAAAATATACACATTTCGGAGTCTGACATGAACAGTGATTTATATTGATAAATACGAATGGTACTGTATGACTCGGAAGCTCGACCGTAGACAGTTTATCGCTGCAACAGGCGCAGTTGGTCTCGCTGGCCTCGCCGGGTGTACCGGCGGTGGCGACGGCGAAGAGACGACTACCGAAGGTGGCGAGGAGACGACGGCGGCCGAAGAGACGACGGCAGCCGAAGAGACCACCACCGAAGGTGACGACGGCGGCAACGGTGGGTCGGCCCGCCTCTCGTGGCACGCAGGTGGCACGGGTGGGACCTACTTCCCACTCTCGAACGAGTTCAAGTCGGTCATCGAGTCCGACACGGACTTCACCATTCAGGTTCAGTCGACCGGTGCCTCCGTCGAGAACGTCGGTAGCCTCGCACGCGGTGACGCCGACTTCGCACTGATTCAGAACGACGTCGCGTACTTCGCCCGCAACGGTGAGGGTATCGAGGCGTTCCAAGGGAACGCCGTCGAGAACCTCCGTGGTGTCGCCACGCTCTACCCCGAGACGATTCACATCGTCACGCTCGCTGACACGGGAATCGAGACGACGGGCGACCTCTCGGGTGCGACCATCAACACTGGTGACCTCGGCTCCGGGACGCAGGTCAACGCGAACCAGATTCTCGAAGCACTCGGTATCACCGACTACAACGAGCAGAACACCGGCTTCTCGCAGGCATCTGACCAGCTGAAGAACGGCGACATCGACGCTGCGTTCGTCGTCGGTGGCTGGCCAGTCGGTGCCATCGAAGAACTCGCTGCGACCGAAGACGTCCGCATCGTGCCCGTCGAAGGTGACGACCGCGAGGCAGTCAAGGGCGCCGCACCGTTCTACGCGGACGACGAAGTCCCAGCCGGTACCTACGGCCTCGAGAACCCCGCCCCGACCGTCTCGGTCCAGGCGATGATTGCGACCAACGCCGAACAGTCCGACGCGACTGTCGAGGCGGTCACTGCGGCAATCTTCGACAACGTCGACCAGCTGACCATCAAGACGGACTTCATCTCGGCGGAGAGTGCCCAAGACGGCATGTCCATCGAGCTGCACCCCGGTGCGCAGGCCTACTTCGGCTAACTCACCAGGGCGCCCTAGAACAGAAGTATACCAACCCGACCAATCCTTTCGATGCTCGATTCGAACCGAACACGTTTCCTCGTCGTAGTCGCCGTGTTAGCACTCGCTGTCGGCGGGAGTGCCGCCGTTCCTGGCGGGCAGGCGCTCGTCGTCGAAGATGCGGAGACCGGTGAGACGCTACTGACAGCGCCAGTTCAAGAAGATACTACCGTGTCCGTCGAGTATATGCACAGCGTCGAGAAGACGCGCGTCCTCGACGAGTACACAGTTCGAAGAAACGGTGAACTCGAGATGACGAGAATGGAGTTCGAGTCGTACGGGTGGGGCCTTCCAGCCTACGCTGACGTCCACAAGGAAAATGGGTCGTACGTCTTCGACCCAGAAGGAAGCTGGGAGGAAGTGTACATCAAGCCCGGCCACGTCGCCGGCCACAAACTCCACGTCGGAGACGAGACGTACGACCTCGTCGCGCTCTCCGATGCGCGCTCGGTTCGCCTTCACGTCACGAACCAGTCGGTCCTCGATGCTGCCCTCCACTGACCAATGACGAACAGAACACACGACGAGGGTCGACCCGACGACCCCAACGACAGCAGTGATGCCCCTCAGTCCGACCGCACGGGAGGACACGACGGCGACGTGCCACCGGTTCGAACCGACGGTGGTGAGGCGCCGAACGACAGTGAGGGGACCGATACAGACGAAAAGATATCCGAAGAAGAGGCACAGGAGATGCTGGAGGGCATCGACCGCAAGCGGACCATTGCCGGATGGGCCGCAGTCGTCACCTCCTTCATCGCCATCTCCTTCTCGGTGTTCCAAGTGTGGCTGGCGGCGCGTGGCTTCGACTTCTCCGCGACGCTTCCTCTCGTCGGAGAGGTTTCGCTCGGTTCACTGCAACTCCTGCAGGTGAACTCGATTCACGTCGCCTTCGCGCTCATCTTGGCGTTCATCCTCTTCCCGCCGACGACCGGACACGGTGCCGTCGCGGCACGTCTCGGGCGCGTGGTACCATCGCTCGCGTCGAGCCTCGGTGAAGACAGCCCACTCACCCGGGGCGCTGCCGGTGTTCGCCGGTTCGTCCGCTGGCTCGCCGTCGACCCGGACCGTGAGCGCATCACACCGGTCGACGTGTTCTTCATGGTGCTCGCCGCCGCGACGGCCGCCTACATGGTCATGGAGTGGTCCGAGATTCAGCAACTCCGTATCTTCGGCCTCGACGCGGGTCGGACCGTCGCGGAGTACCTCGGCCCACTCGGCTTCGTCGCCGAGATTATCAGTGCCGTCGGTATCCCCCTCGCGGACGTGTCGTACCCGTTCTTCCTCGGTGTCGTCGGCGTCCTCTTGGTGCTGGAAGCGACCCGACGCTCGCTCGGGTTCTACCTGACGCTCATCGTCGCCTCGTTCATCGTCTACGCAAAGTACGGATTCCTCATCTCGCCGACGACGCCCCTCATCGGCGTCCTCTCCATCCCCGAAGGGACGTGGGCGAACATCATCCAGAACCTCTGGTACAACACCGAAAACGGTGTGTTCGGCATCCCGGTCACCGTCTCGGTGCAGTTCATCTACATCTTCATCCTGTTCGGGGCGTTCCTGGAGATGTCCGGCGCAGGCCAGTGGTTCATCGACCTCGCGTACGCCGCGACGGGGACCCGAAAAGGTGGCCCGGCGAAGGCGTCCATCCTCGCGTCCGGGTTCATGGGGACCATCTCCGGGTCCTCGATTGCGAACACCGTGACGACCGGTGCCTTCACCATCCCGTTGATGAAGCGGTCTGGTTACCGCTCTGAGTTCGCAGGTGCCGTCGAGGCGTCCGCGTCCTCCGGCGGGCAGATTCTCCCGCCCGTCATGGGCGCGGCAGCGTTCCTGATGATCGAGTTCATCGGCGTCCCGTTCTCGGACATCATCATCGCGGCGGCGATTCCCGCCGTCGTGTTCTTCTTCGGGGTGTGGGTCATGGTCCACCTCGAAGCGACTCGGGCCAACATCGGTGGCCTCGACCGCTCTGAGGTCGTCGACCTTCGCTTCCACCTCGCACGCGGGTGGTTCTACCTCATCCCGATTCTCCTGTTGCTGTACTACCTCCTCGTCGAGCGTCTGACCGTCGCGCGGTCCGCGTGGTTCACGCTCATCGCCATCATGGCGCTCCTCTCGGTGGTCGCAGCGTACAACGGGCGGACCAGAATTCCACTCGTCGGTGGCATCGCGGCACTCTTCGTCGCACAAATCGCCGCGTACGCCACAACTGGTGTCGGCATCATCGACGCCATCACGGGCGGTAGCGGTGAAGCACTCGGCATCGTCGATGCCGTCCTCGCTGCCGCCGGTGAACTTGGCATCATCGCCATCTTCGTGAGTCTCGTCGTGATGCTCGCTCGCCCGGCACTCGAATCACCACTCCTCGAATTCGACGAGGCAGTGGACGACGCGTCCGACCGCATCGCAACCGCCGTCTCTCGGCCGTCGCTGTCGGACGTCAACGCGTTCCGCTACGTGACGTTCATCGGCAAGTCGATGGACTCTGGTGCTCGAACCTCGACGGAAGTCGTCGTCGCCGTCGCCGCCGCGGGTATCATCCCCGGCGTCGTCAGCGCGACGGGTCTCGGACCGAACCTGACGGCACTCATCAAAGCAGTCGCCGGCGGGTCTATCGTCCTGCTCCTGCTCTTTACGGCCATCGCCTCCATCATCCTCGGGATGGGGATGCCGACGACGGTGACGTACATCATCCTCGTCTCCCTCCTCGGCCCGGCCATCGCGCAGTCGTCGGACATCCCGCTTCTGGCGGCACACCTGTTCATCCTCTACTTCGGGGTGATTGCAGACATCACACCACCGGTGGCAGTGGCAGCGTACGCCGCGTCTGGTATCGCCCGGTCTGACCCGTTCCAGACCGGGGTCAAGGCGTTCTCGCTGTCACTCAACAAGGCTGTCGTCCCGTTCGCGTTCGCACTCACGCCCGGCATCCTCCTGCTCCGCGGCCGTGGTGAACAGGCCGCAGTCGTCACTGGCGCGGATATCGCCGACATCGGGTACTTCATCCCCGAAGTCGTCATCCCCGTCGTCGGGGTTCTCGTCGGCGTCATCGCGCTAGGTGTGACAGTCATCGGCTACTTCTACAGCCGCGTGACCCGCGTCGAGCGTGGCCTCTTCGCCGTCGCCGCGTTCCTGCTGATGGCACCGATGCTGATACTGAACGCGGTGTTCGACCTCGGCGGCGCACTCGGACTCGTCGGGACCGTCCCCACGACGGTCACTGTCGACCTGGCGATGCGCGGCCTCGGTGGAATTATCTTCGGCGCACTCGCGCTGAAGAACCGCCGCGAAGCAGAACAGGGGAAGCGAGAGGCCCCAGCAGGGTCACCCGAACCGACTGACTAACTCGGTCAGTTCGCGGTTCGGTCTTCGTTCCTCACGTTCGCTGCTCATTCTATCTCGACACGGCCACTCGTCGCACTCCTGAGTCTATCGCGGAGTGCGTCGGCGTCGTCGATGGGGACGCGAACCGAAAAGGAGACCCGTTGGTCGTAGTCGGCTTCGAACTCGACGCCCGTCGATTCGAGGATGCCGCGAACGTCCCCGGAGTCGTCGTAGTCGACCGTCGCGGTGAACCGTTCGTGCGGTATCTCTTCGACGATACCGGCCGCGTCGAGGGCTTCTTTGACGGCGCGAGAGTACGCCCGAGCGAGGCCACCGACACCGAGGTTGGTCCCGCCGTAGTACCGGGTCACGACGGCGACGACGTTGCGCACGTCTTGCTGGACGAGGACGTTGAGTGCAGGTTTCCCCGACGACCCGGTGGGTTCGCCGTCGTCACTCTGGTACTCGCGAAGCATGACGTTCCCCCCGCCGGGGACGGCAGACGACGCCGCACCTGCTGGCACGCGGTACGCGGGGACGTTGTGCGTCGCGTCCGGATGTCGGTCTTCGATGTCGTCGATGAACGCCTCCGCCTCTGCAACCGTCTCTGCGGGCGAGATGTAGCCGATGAACTCAGAACCACTGACTTCGAACCGCGCTTCGGCCCGGCCTGTGACGGTACGGTAGGCGTCAGTCATGACTCCGAGTTGGCATCGCGGTATGCAAAAGGATTCCCACCGGGCGGAGGTGTCCGGTCGTCAGAATGGCCCGGTCGTCAAGTCACTGTCCGCAGGCGTTCGCGTACGACGTACACCCGTTTTGGATACAGACCCCGCAGAGGTGGCGTGTCTCCGAAATCTGCGCACCACAGCACATACAGTTGCGGACGTGAGACATGAGACTAGATAGCAGGAAATCACATATGAATCTTATTGCTAGACTGACAGAAACTACGACGAACTAACAGGGTAGACGGGTTCAGGCGATGGTGATGCGCCGGACGAACCCGAGGTTCGAGAGGTCGTTGAGTAAGTCGCCGGGGACGGGTTCGTCGGTGATGATGTAGAGTTTCGGGTCGTCGGTGAACTCGGGGTCCTCGCTAATCGTCTGGCGGATGGAGATACCGGCGTCGGCGAGTTTCGAGGTGACGGTAGCGACGATTCCCGGTTCGTCCGCGTTCGCAACCTCGACGGTGAGCACGGAGAGGTCGAGGACCGGGGCGAGGTCCATCAGACTCGGAATCGCCGAGATGTTCTGGAAGATGCGCCGGAGTTCCTCGTCCGCGAGGATGGCGTCTGTCGTCGAGTCCACCACGCGCCGGTCGACGCCGGCCTCGCGGGCGATGCCAGTGTTCGGAATCTCGATGCCGCCCGAAACGACCCGTCCCTGGTCGTTCACGGAGAAGCCGCGTTCCAAGAGCAGTCGAATGACAGCCTGTTGGCTCGGACTGCCTTCGAACTTCTCCATAATCTCGTCGAACATTCGTCGTCCCGCAGTTTGCGGGCAGTCACATTAAGTGGTATGTCGAACGCACGACTGGACCGTGGTCGGTGCGTCCTCTCACGGGCCACCGACCGGGCCGGCAAGAGGGTTTAACCGTCGTCGGGAAGACGCCTCGTGCATGCGCCAACTACGCACGTGCGACTTCTGCGGTGCCGACGCCGCCGGTGTCTTCGAGGTACTCCCGCCGGAACTCACGCCCGCAGACGACCAACGACGGGTCGTCCTCTGTGAACACTGCGAGGAGACGCTGACGGACGTCGTCGAACCGCTTCTCACGCGACTCGGCGTCGAAGCCGAGGTGGAAGTCCCCGACGACGCGCCCGCCGAGACGGGGGCATCTGCGACCCCCTCAGCAGGTGGTTCCGAATCGACTGGCGACGCTGCGACAGTCGACGTCGACGCCGTCGACCCGGCACCGTCGCCGCCCGAACCGGCCGACCACGACTCGCCGAACTCGCCAGAGACTGCCGCTGCAGACCCACTCGACACCGACTCGGTGCAGACAGACGAGAGCGAATCGAGTTCCAACGACGAGACTGATGGAGACGACTCAGTCGACGCCGAAGGTGACGCTGGTGGCGAAGACGAGACGGGAGACGACGCTAGCAGCGACGAACCAGCAGGCGACGCCGAGGGTGACGACGTCACCACCGACGACACACCGGCTGAGCCCCCACAGTTCAGAAAAGTCGTCCGTATCCTCCAGAACCGCGAGTTCCCCGTCGAGCGAGCGGAGGTGGAAGCACTGGCGTCGAACGCGTACGACCTGGACGACGACCAGGTCGCAGATATCTTCGACTACGCAGTCGAGCGCGGACTCCTCGTCGACGACGGCGGAACGCTCCGAAAACCCTGAGGACTACAGCTTTCCTTTCGTGCTCGGCGTGTCAGAGCGACGCGGGTCCACGCGAGTCGCGTCGTCGAGTGCGCGTGCGAGCGCTTTGAACAGCGCTTCGACCTCGTGGTGGGCGTTCTCGCCTTCGACACCGGCGTGGAGGGTGAGTCCGGCGTTCATCGCCAGTGACATGGCGAAGTGCTCGGCCATGACGCTCGTGAACTCGCCGACGTAGGGTTGCGAGAACTCGCCGGAAAAGTCGAAAAAGGGGCGACCAGACACGTCGACGACGACCGATGCAACTGCTTCGTCGAGCGGAACCTTTCGGTCGGCGTAGCGGACGATACCGCGCTTGTCGCCGAGTGCTTCCGTGAACGCCTCGCCGAGGACGATAGCCACGTCCTCGACGGTGTGGTGGTCGTCGATGTGCAGGTCACCGTCGCACTGGACGGTCAGGTCGAACAGGCCGTGTTTGGCGAAGGCCTCCAGCATGTGGTCGAAGAATCCGATGCCGGTTTCGACGACGGCGTCGCCGTCGCCGTCGACGGCGAGTGTCACGTCGATGGTCGTCTCGGATGTCTCGCGGGAGACGGCCGCAGTTCGGTCGGCGTCGCTCATATCGCGTTCGAGGGAGGCCGAACATATATGAATTCGCGTCGTCGGTGACAGAGGCCGACCACGTCAGCGTCGAACTGTCCACCACCGAAGTGGGCGAGCCGCAAGCGCGACGATGGCGGCGGTCCGCTCCAGCAAAAAGAGACTCACAGAGAAGAAGAGAAACAGGAGATACAACAGCAAGACGAGCACGTTTCGCCGTGGGGCACCTGAGACCATGCCCGGTACACGGTCGAGGAGACTCATTCACCACCGCCTCGCCAGTCGAGAGACACGAATTTCGTCGTTCACGCTGTGAGTCGCTGCGGTCGGTGTCTCACCCGACGAACGCACGCACGCAGTGTGAACGGCGAGCGACAGGGTGGCAATCACGTCTCTCTGTCGTGTCATTCTTCCACCTCCGGCGGTGGACCGTCGTTCCCGACGCGCATCGAGTACCGACTGTGATAGACGAAGGCGGCCGAAGAGAGCAAAAAGAGGGATGCGACCACTTCCGCCCACGCGATGTCGGGAATCGTCGAGAAGGGAAAGAGGTCGGCCCACGCAGCACCGACGAGCACAATCATCCCCGCAGAGAGCAAAAAGAAGTAGACGCTCCACGGGATTTGCTCTTCGGAGACTGTCTCGAGGTAGACGTCGATTTCTCTGCCATACTCGGTGAGTTCGACCGTTCCACCACGTTGGTCGTACTGGACGAGTCCCAGTTCGTCCATCTTCGGTGCGTGAAACTGATACAGTGACGTGTGGACGTTCTTCCGGTCGTCGTACGACAGTTCTCGTGGGTCGGTTCCGAGTTCCCACGCTGCAACCTGCCTCGAAATCTCCGAGAGTTCGACCGGTTCGTCGCCGTCGATGCGTTTGAGATGGTGCAAGGCGTACCGGCGGCGGCGGTTGCTCAGTGCCTCGAAGACGTCGTCTCTGGTCGGTGGGTCCACCGAATCGTCGACCGATTCTATCGACGTCGCGACTCCGAAGGGGGCGTTCTGTTCTCTGGGTGTCGACCCGCTCATAGTTCCTCCATTGGATGTTCCTCGTGCTTCCCGTACGTGTTGAAGAAGAGACATTATCTTAGTTAGTCCCCTGGTAGACATCCTAACGTGTCTGTAACACCGAGATTCCTCGTTAAAAGCCGATAAATATCACACATCCACGGTGTCGCAGTACAGCGGTTTTCCCGAAATTAGTCCGTTAGTCAGTGGTTGACGACCGACCACGACTCGTTGCCTGGCCTGATGGACACCATTAGGTGAACAAACATCCACGTGGTATGCTGGCACCAACCGTGGTGTGAGACCCCCGCCGTCGACGACGTGGGCCCGACCGGCGTTTGCCGATGGATAAGAACGCGAGAGACCCAGTGACGACGGTGGTTCGCGGACCCCCTCGTTTCGAGTCGAGCGTCAGACGCTCGTCTGCCTGAAATTCATATCTTTGGACGCGTAGAGAGGGACATGCATCGCAAGGGAGCGCTGGTGGCCGGATACACCATCTGCGTCGGGGGACTCCTGCTGACAGCACGGTCAGAGATAGCCGTCGGCCTCGGACTCGCACTCGTCGCACTGGCAGTCGGTGCGACGGTACTCGCCGACGGGGCACAGAACAATCGCTGACAAGGTGGAGACGGAATGTCCAACACGGTAGGCGGTGGTCTGTCAGCGAACGCCCGCAGAGACGAATCGGCGGACAAACGAGCAGACGAGCGGCGAACGTCGAAAACGGCACGAGCAGACCGACCACGGTCCGCAAACGACACGCCAGAGAGGCCACAGCGCGCCGCACGGCCCGGTGCACCGGCCACGAACAGACTCGAACTGAACCCGAAACGAGACGTCGTGACGCTTAGTATGCTCGTCCTCAGTGGTCCGTTTCTCGCGACATCGCGGCTCGAAACCGTGCTCATCGGGGTACTGTTCGTCGCCGTCGGCGTCTACGGCGTCGTCGACAGCGTCGCTGCGCTCGTCGGGCGCTACGTTCGCCTCTGAGTCCGGAGAGAGCGTGGCTTACACGTCCATCGCTTCTTCGAGTGTGAACCGACCTTCGTAGAGCGCAGTCCCGACGACGGCAGCGGCGGCACCCACGTCGCGGAGTTCGGAGACATCGTCGAGCGAGGCGACGCCGCCAGATGCAACGACCGGAATGTCGACAGCATCGACGACTCGTGAGGTCGTTTCGAGGTGGACGCCTTCGAGTTGTCCCTCCACGTCCACGTCGGTGAACAAGATTGCTGCCGCACCGAGTTCTTCGTAGCGGGCGGCGGCCTCTGCGGGGTCGAGACCGGTCCCTTCGGTCCACCCGGAGACGACGACTTCGCCGTCTTTCGCGTCGAGGCTGACCATCACGCCGTCGGGGTAGTCACTGGCGAGTTCCGAGACGATGTCGGGGTTCTCGACTGCCGCCGTACCGAAGATGACACGGTCGACGCCCCTGTCGAAGAGTGCACGGGCGTCGTCGGCAGTTCGAATTCCGCCGCCGAGTTGGACGGGGACGTCTACTGCGTCGAGCACAGAATCGACCGCCTGAGCGTTCTTTCGCTCGCCCTCGAACGCGCCGTCGAGGTCTACGAGGTGGAGTGTCTTCGCGCCGGCGTCGACCCAGCGGCGTGCGGCCTCGACCGGTTCGCCGTACGTCTTTTCGGTGCCGCGTTCGCCCTGGACGAGTTGGACGACTTCACCGTCTTGCATGTCGACAGCGGGGACGACTTCGAACTCCGGGAACATACAGCATCGTGAGCGAGCGACGTGCCTAAACGCACCGAATCCGGTGACATCGCAGACGAGACATTGTGGAAGTCGTGAAGCAACAGTTCGGAACGGCTTTGTCGTGGCGTGATACAGACATACCCAATGAAACTCTTCGGTTCCAGCGGGACGCGCGGTGTGGTTGGTGAGAGCCTCACACCGGAGTTCGTCCTCCGCGTCGCCAAGGCCGCCGGGACGGTCTGGACCGCCGACCGCGTCGCCATCGCACGCGACACTCGAACCACAGGAGAGATGTTCGTCAACGCCGCCACGTCCGGTCTCGCGAGCGTCGGCGTCGACGTAGACGACCTGGGTGTCGTGCCGACACCCGCCGCCGTCCGGTACTGCGAAGACCAGTCGATTCCGGGCGTCGTCATCACGGCATCTCACAACCCGCCGGAGTTCAACGGCGTCAAACTCGTCGGCGAGGACGGTGTCGAACTCTCTGTCGACGAGTTAGAGCGCATCGAAGACCACATCCTCACCGAGGAGTTCGACGTCGCCGCGTGGGACGAAGTCGGGACGTGCCGGTCGATAGACACCGCGAACGACGACTACCGCGAAGAACTCCTCGCCACCGTGGACCGCGAGGCCATCGCCGAGGCGAACCTCACCATCGCACTCGACCCCGGACACGGTGCCGGCTCGCTCGTCACGCCCGACTTCCTCCGCGAACTCGGCTGTGAGGTCCGCACGGTCAACGCCCAACCAGACGGCCACTTCCCCGGCCGAGAGTCCGAACCTGTTCCGGAGAATCTCAGAGACCTCGAACGACTCGTCCGCGCGACAGACGCCGACCTCGGAATCGCCCACGACGGCGACGCCGACCGGGCCGTCTTCGTCGACGAACACGGCGACTCTATCTCCGGCGAAGCGTCGCTCGCCGCCCTCGCCGCCGCCTTCCTCGAACCCGGCGACGCCACCGTCTCCGCGGTGAACGTCTCCCAGCGACTCGTCGACGTGTGCGAGGAGGTCGGGGCCGACCTCGAACTCACGCCCATCGGCGCGACAAACCTCATCACGCGCATCCGCGACCTCTGGCGCGCCGGGACGAACGTCCCCGTCGCGGGCGAGGGGAACGGTGGGGTCTTCTTCCCGAACTATCGCCTCGTCCGCGACGGGGCGTACATCGCGGCGAAGTTCCTCGAACTCGTCGCCGAGCGACCCGCGAGCGAAGTCGTCGCCCCGTATCAAGACTACTTCAACGTCCGCATCAACATCGAGTACACCGAGGAAGCGGAGTTGACGGCGATGCTCAACGCTGCCGACGAGTACGCCACGGAGGCCGACGCGACACCGAATACGACCGATGGCTACCGCCTCGACTACGGCGACGCGTGGGTTCTCGTGCGACCCTCGGGGACCGAACCGAAAGTTCGCATCTACGCCGAGGGCCGCAGCGAAGAACGAGCGACCGAACTCGCCGAGGGCGCGGCCGACGCGCTCCGTTCCGCGCTGGACGACCTGTAAAACGCCGAGAAAGTCAGGTTTTCCCACGCGATTCGAATCTACAGACTAATCGCCGCGAAGACGAGCGCCAGCGCCCCGAACACCAGTAACATGAACCCGCGTTCGAGGTCACCACCGTCGAGTTCGTCGTCCGGCGGGTCCTCCCGCGTCGGGTCGAGGACGAACTCTGGGTCGTCCGACCGGGCCACGCGCCGGGCGGCAGCGGCGCTCTTGAGGAGTCGGGCCCCGAGTGCGAAGCACCCGAGTCCGACGACGACGGCCACGACGGTGATTTCGTTTACCATCCCTGCTGTCGATTCGTCGTCCGGTTACTCGTCGTCGTACACGTCGTCGGGGTCGAAGACGCGTTCGCCGACGTTCTCGCCGTCGATGGTCCGGTAGAAACACGACCGATGGCCGGTGTGACACGCGCCGACGTTCTGGTCGACGACGTACAGAAGCGTGTCGGCGTCGCAGTCGACCCGAACCTCCTGTACGTCCTGTGTGTGACCGCTCGATGCGCCCTTCTCCCAGAGTTCGTCGCGACTGCGCGAGTAGTAGTGTGCCCGGCCCGTCTCCAACGTCCGTTCGAGGGCCTCCGGCGAGACGTACGCCAGCATGAGTACCTCCCCGGAGTCAGCGTCCTGCGCCACGGCGGGGACGAGTCCGTCCTCACCGAAGTCGACATCGACCGTCATGGTTCCGGCCACGGGGTCACGGGGGTTATCTCTTGTGCGTCGTCGGACGCCGTCGGGTCGCCATCGCGTGACACCGAGTGATTATCGGTCCACATCAGACGATTCCGAGTGCACCGAGGACGCCGAAGAGGATGTCTCCGTAGACGAACGCGACGACCAGGCCGACGAACATCGGGACGATGAACGGGATGCCGGGAGAAATCCAGACGGACTCACGGGTCGTCACCAGTTCGAGACCACCGCGGAGTTTCTCCGGTGTGGTCCCGTAGGCAGACCCGTCGATAGAGTCGAGGAATGCTGCTGCACCCCACGGGTCCTCGAAGTCGGTGTCCGAGGCAGGTTCGTGGGCAGCGTCGGTGTCGGCGTCTTGGGCAGACTCGTGGGCAGCGTCGACGTCCTCGTCACGTGCGGTTCTCGCTGCGGACCCGCCGTCGGTACTCACCTGTCGGTGAACCGCGCCGTCCGTCGGGTCGAACGTCTCGCCGATAGTCTCCGGGTCACGGAGCGCCTCGGATGCTGCTCTGAGGTCTGCGAGCGACAGGCCGCGCCAGCGCAGGTACATCCGGAGTGCGTCGAGGTCCAACCCGTTTCGCGTGACACCGTCGGGCGACTCGAACAGGCGGCCGTGAGTGGTCGCGAGCGACGGAACGGAGACGCGCCGGCCGACGAACGAGAGTGGGAACTCGAACTCGCCCGCGACGAGGTTGCGGACGGCGAGCAGGATAGGGTACGCGAGGCCGATGATGACGGTGTTCGTGAGGATGGTCATCGAGAAGACGCCGAGGGTCGTCCGTTCGAGGGGCAAGACGAGTTCGCCGAGGGTGTAACTCGGGAACGTCGGCAGCAAGATGGCGAAGACCATGAGTGCCTTGGCGTCGGCACCACCGAATCCGCCGAGTCGCCAGAACATGTACGAGAGCGGGACGACGAAGAAGACGCTCACACCGACCCGGATGAGGTAGAGGCGGTCGAACACCGTCTCGACCGGGAGGTGGCCGAGAGTCTCCCACACGAGCAAGACGAGTCCGAGCGCCGCCAGTGGATACCAGACGACGTTCGGGACGCGTCGCGTGCGGATGTCCCGCCACGCGGTCCACGCGAGGACGGGCACGACGACCAGTCGCAAGAGGTCGGGGAGCGTGCCGATACCGAACATACCGGCAGACTGGGGGCAGGGGAGTTAGGTGTTCGGGAAGGTTCTCAGTCGTGAAACTGGGAGTGTAGTGTGCAGGGGGAAAGCTGGGCCGAATCGGACGAGATTAGAAGACGGCGAGTTCGACGAACCCGACGAGGCGGACGGCGAGGCCGAACAGCGACATCGCGACGACTGGTACCCACACGGACCTGGTTCGGGCGTATCCGTGCGCGGCACACCCGAACGCGAGTCCCCACAGTGCGTGTTCGAACCCACCGGGAACCTCGGCAAACAGCGTCACGAACGCGACGAGCGAGAGCACCCCGAGCGCAAAGACCGGGACGAAGACGGGCCGGTAGACCACCCGAATCGAACGTTCGACTGCACTTCGGTAGACGAACCCGACGGTGATACCGCCGGCGACGGTGGCGACGAGGAGGATGGCAAAGAGGCCGAGTCGCCACTGTTTGGGGAACGAGACGAGCGTCAGCGCGGCGCTTCGAAGTCCACCGTGGAAGTACATCGCCAGGGCCGCCGCGGAGAGGACGCCCCCACGCGACGAGAGCGACACCCGTGTTCGCAGGTGTTCGAACATCAGCGCGGTCAACACGCCATAGCCAGCCCCGGCGAGAAACGTTGGTTCGGCCCACCACGAAGCGGCGGCCAACACCGACGCCTTCGGGTGAAACGTCGACCCGACGACCGCCGCGAACGACGTGCCGAAGACGAGCGGCGTGGCGACAGTCACGGCGACGAGGGCGAGGGTGGGCGCGAGGAGGACAGCACCCACTGTCCCGACGTCACTCGGTCGGACCCGTGTCAGCGACAGGTCGACGCGAAGTGGGAGGTCGATACCGACGTATCTCGCGTACGCGAGCGTCGGGAGTGCGAGACCCGCGAGGCCCGGAGACGAGAGCACGTCCAGAACAGGGACACCACGCAGACGGAGTGAGAGCCAGTACGCACCGGCAGTCGTGAGCGAGACGCAGACGAGAAAGGCACTCAAACGTCCAAGTTCGGTCGGTTCCGGTGGAAGCGAGAAGTCGAGTTCGTCTGGGAAGGCGTGGGCGAACGGCGACACATGCAGACGCACCGTACAAGGTGACAAATGTCTGTCGGGGGTCGACAGACGGCGCAGTCGCTCACCGACCGACTGCCGAAAGAAAGTGCTGAGTTGGCGTCTTAGATGACGCGGTTCTGCAGGTAGTCGAGGTGCTTCGCGTTGTAGACGATCTTGACCTCGTCAGCCGTGGGCGAACCGATGCAGGTCAGACGGACGTTCTTGTCGTTGACTTCCTCGTCGGAGAGGATCTGCTGCATGTCCATCTCGATGTCGCCTTCTTTGACGATGGCGGCACAGTTCGCACAGGCACCTGCGCGGCAGCTGAAGGGCCAGTCGTAGCCCTGTGCCTCTGCGGCTTCGAGGATGTACTCGCCCTGGTTGACTTCGAGCTCGCCGAAGTTTTCGGCGTCGAGACCGGCGTCAGCCGCCTTCTCGAAGAGGTCCTCGTCGTCGAGGTCCCAGCCCTGGTCGTCGAGAGTTTCGTAGTTGAGGTAGGTTACCGTGGGCATCAACAAGCGGTTCGGAGGCCACACCATTAGACTTTGCTGTTCCGTGCGGCGAAACTGGCCGGCGTGACGGCCTCAGTCACGGTAGACCGAAAGGAGACGACAACCGAACGGGGAGATGTCCGATTAAAACACGCTCGACGAGAACAACGCGTACGAGGCGATAGCCGACACCGATGGCGTGAGCATCCAGAAGAAGATGACGCGGCCAGTCGTGCCGGGGTCGAACAGGTCGTGAGCAGAGAGTTCGTCGGGCGCCTCTTCGCCCATCTTCGGGACTTCGTCCTCACGCTCGGCAGCGAGGGCGTTGACCGACACTTGCACCGATTCTCGGCCGCTGAGCGCCTCGCCGAGTTTGACGGTCCGGGTCGCACGTCCCCACCCGAGGCCGACGATGCACATCGTCGCACTGACTGCCAGACTCGCCGGGATGCCGATTGCCGAGAGGAACGAGATGAGAGAGGCGCTCACCGCCTCGACGATGAGTGCCGCGAGAATCGGGAGGTCTGTGAGGTCGTTGCCGACGGTGTCGAGCGTCCGGCGGGCGATAGTGAACGCACCGAGGCCAATCGCCCCACCCGCGATGAGGATACCGGTGTTCATCCCGATTGCGCCGTTGCCGACGAGCGGTGCCACTGCGTTGGCGACGTTCGACGCACCCGCAGAGAACGCCATGTAACAGGCGACGACGACGACGAGAATCGTGCTCCCGAACTCACGGTAGGTCGTATTCGGCCCGAGACGAGGGCGTGGGATGGTGCCGTTTCGGTCGAGTTCGACGAGTGCGCCCGGACTCTGGTCGAGTTTGAGCCACGCGTCGAGGTACGGGTAGATGTACCGACCGATGACGGCACAAATCCAGAACGCGATGACCGGCGCGACAATCCACCACGAGATGATTTCGAGCATCACGTCGGAGTTGAGCGACCCGCGCGCGAGGCCGAGGCCAGCGATTGCGCCGACTGCGGTCATCGACGTGGATGCAGGGACGCCGAACGTGTTGGAGACTAAGAGCGCCAACCCGACGAAGAAGAGGACGGCGACGCTCGCCGCGAGGGTGAACTCACTCTGCGGAACGATTTCGCCGCCCATCTTGGCGACGACTTCCCGTCCGATGGTCCACCCACCGAGGAGCGCGAACCCGGTCATCAACGCCGCAGCGGCGGGTTTGCCGAGCACGTCGCTCCCGACGGCCGGTCCGAACGCGACCCCCGTCGACGACCCGCCGATGTTGAACCCGACGAACACTGCCACCAAGAGTCCGACGAACAGGAGTGATTCTACCACGAACTCCCATTCCCGCTCATCTGCAAAAGGAGCGACGGTCGAACTGTCGATTCCTCACCCATGTGAGGGCGAGCCGTGAGCCGAGCGTTTCAGACCGACGCCGAGCGAATCGCCTGGTCCAGGTCGGCGATGATGTCGTCTACGTCTTCGATGCCGACCGAGAGGCGGACCATGTCGGGCGTGACGCCTGCGGCGGCCTGTTCTTCTTCGGTGAGTTGCTGGTGCGTCGTCGACGCCGGGTGGATGACGAGCGTCTTCGCGTCGCCGACGTTGGCGAGGAGTGACGCGAGTTCGACGCCGTTGACGGTGCCCTTCGCCGCCTCGTAGCCGTCTGCGAGTCCGAACGTAATCATGCCGCCGTACCCGCCGTCGAGGTACTTCGAGGCTTCCTCGTGGGTCTCGTGCGATTCGAGGCCGGGGTAGTTCACCCACGACACCTTCTCGTGGTCGTCTAAGAACTCTGCGACGGCCTGTGCGTTCTCGCAGTGTGCACGCATCCGAAGCGGGAGCGACTCGAGTTTTTCCAGCGTCTGCCACGCGTCGAACGGCGACTGGGAGTTACCGAGGTCGCGCAGACCGCGGGCGATGGCGGCGTAGGTGAACCCTGCGGGCCCGAACGTCTCGTCGAAGTTGACGCCGTGGTACGCCGGGTTCGGCTTGGCAATCTCGGGGTAGTCGTCGGCGTACTCGCTCCACGGGAAGTTCCCGCCGTCGACGACGACGCCGCCGATGGTCGTGCCAGCGCCGTGAATCCACTTCGTCGTGGACTGCCAGACGATGTCTGCGCCGTGTTCGATGGGGTTACAGAGGTACGGCGTCGCGAACGTGTTGTCCACGACGAGCGGCGTCCCGTGGTCGTGGGCCACCTCGGCGATTGCCTCGATATCGGGCGTCACGAGTGCAGGGTTGCCGATGGTTTCGAGGTGAACGAACGCGGTGTCCTCGTCGATTGCTTCCTCGTAGGCGTCCACGTCGAGGGTGTCGACGAACCGGGTGGTGACCCCGCGGCGCTCGACAGAGTGCGTGAGGTACGTGTAGGTCCCGCCGTAGAGCGACGACGCGGAGACGATGTTGTCGCCGGCCGACGCGAGGAGGAAGTTCAGGAGGTCGAACGCGGCCATCCCCGAGGAGGTGGCGACGGCACCGACGCCGCTTTCGAGCGAGGCGAGACGCTCTTGGAGCATCCCGACCGTCGGGTTCATCAGACGCGAGTAGATGTGGCCGGGCTTTTCGAGGGCGAACTGCGCGGCGGCGTCCGCGGCGTCCTCAAAGACGTACGAGGTGGTCTGGTACAGTGGCGGGGCACGGGCACCCGTCGCGTCGTCCGGGTCCTGTCCTGCGTGAAGGCTCCGGGTGTGGAATCCCGGTTTGTCGTCACTCATAGTTCGTGACTCGGCCTGACGGGGCTAAAACAGGGTGACGCGCGCAATTCCCGCCGGTGTCTGCGACGCGGGTGCACGCGACGCTGGTCGCGCCAGCGAGCGACGGTACTCGGGTCGCTCTACCGACTGAACAGCGACGAGTGAACCGGTGCGAAGTCTTTCTCCGACTCCGGTTCGCCGCCGTCGGCGACGGTGTCGGTCACGGCCCGGCCAGCGACGCCCTCCGTGAGGAAGTCACCGAGTGGCGGGCCGACCTTCTCGGGTTCGACGAGGAAGGCGTCGTGGCCGTGGTCGGACTCGACGACGTGGTGTGCCACTGGCGCGCCGCTCCGGCGGAAGGCCTCCGCCAGCGACTCCGACTGCTCGGTCGTGAAGTGCCAGTCACCAGTGAACGAGACGAGGAGCGCCTCGCCCTCGAACGCGGCGAGCGCAGCAGCGTCGGACTCGTATCCCTCCGAGAGGTCGAAGTCGTCCATGGCGCGCGTGAGGTACAGATACGAGTTCGCGTCGAAGCGTTCGGCGAACTTCTCGGCTTGATAGTCGAGGTACGACTCGACTTCGCGGTAGGGGAAGAACGCCGCCGCTGGGTCGGCAGGGTACGTGTCCCCGCGGCCACCGCGACCGGCGGACCGCCGGCCGAACTTCCGGTCCATCGAGTCCTTCGAGAGGTACATCAGGTGGCCGATTTGCCGGGCCAATCCGAGTCCCTGTTCGGGGTCTGGCTGGTCGTCGCCGTAGTAGTTGCCGCCGTTCCAGTTCGGGTCGGTCGTGATGGCGCGGCGCGCGACGGCGTCGAGGCCGAGACACTGCGGGTCGAGTCGCGCCGCCGCCGCGACGACGACGAGGCGGTCCACGTCGTCGGGATATTGGACGGCCCAGTCGAGGGCGTTCATCCCGCCGACGGACCCGCCGACGACGGCGTGGAGTCGGCCAATTCCGAGGTGGTCGAGGAGCAGACGCTGTGCGCGCGTCCAGTCGGAGACGGTGACCGGCGGGAAGTCGGTCCCCCACGGTTCGCCGTCCGGACCCTCGCTCGCGGGACCGCTGGTCCCGTAACAGGACCCCGGCACGTTCACACAGACGACGTAGTAGTCGTTGGTGTCGATGGCTTTGCCCGGCCCGACGATGTCGGACCACCACGCGCGGGCCTGTCCCGAGACACTCGACCCACTTCCGAGACTCGCGACGTGTTGGCTTCCAGTGAGGGCGTGACAGACGACGACTGCGTTGTCGCCGGTGAACTCGCCGTAGGCCTCGTACGCGACGTGCAAGTTGGGGATGAGTTCGCCCGACTCGAACTGGAACTCGCCCACGTCGACGACGTCCGATTCGACTCGTCGACCCGGGGCGGTTCGTGTGCGACTCATGATTCCACCTCACCAGTCGCAGCGACAGGTCGTGCTGCAAGTGCCCGGTCGATGGCCTGGTCGAGGTCGGAAACGATGTCCGCAGCATCTTCGATACCGACCGAGAGGCGCAGCATGTCGGGTTGGACGCCCGCCGCACGCTGTTCGTCCAGCGAGAGTTGCGCGTGCGTCGTCGACGCCGGGTGGATGAGGAGTGACTTCGCGTCGCCGATGTTGGCGAGGAAACTCACGAGTTCGACCGATTCGCAGACGGTCTTTGCCGCCTCGTAGGATTCCTCGTCGTCCGCACCGTCGAGGCCGAACGTGACCATCCCGGCGTATCCACCTTCCAGATACCGCGACGCGAGTTCGTGCGTCTCGTGGTCCTCGAATCCGGGGTACGACACCCACGAGACGGCCTCGTGGTCGCGGAGGTGTTCGGCGACCTGCCGGGCGTTCTCGCAGTGGGCGCGCATTCGGAGCGCGAGCGTTTCGAGGCCCTGAATCGTCTGCCACGCGTCGAAGGGCGACTGGCAACTGCCGGTGCTTCTGACGGCACGGTGGCGGACGACCTGTGAGAACGCGCGTTCACCGAATCGCTCGACGAAATCGACGCCGAACGCCGGGTTCTCACCGGAGAGTTCGTCGTAGTCTGCGGCGTCCCACGGGAAGGTGCCGCCGTCGACGACGACGCCGCCGACGGTGGTTCCCGACCCGTGAATCCACTTCGTCGTGGACTCCCAGACGATGTCTGCGCCGTGTTCGATGGGCCGACAGAGCGCCGGCGTGGCGAACGTGTTGTCCACGACGAGTGGAACGCGGTTGTCGTGGGCCACCTCGGCGATTGCCTCGAAATCCGGCGTCTTCAGGGAGGGGTTCGCAACCGTCTCGACGTGGACGAACGCGGTGTCTTCGTCGATTGCGTCGTCGTAGGCGTCCACGTCCAGTGTCTCGACGGTCCGTGGTTCGATTCCTCTGCGAGTCGCCGTCTTCGAGAAGTACGATGAGGTGCCGCCGTACATGTCCTCCGAGAGGACGACGTTGTCACCGGCGGAGGCGAGGACGGTAGTGATGGCGTCGAGGGCGGCCATTCCCGAGGCAGTGACGACCGAATCGACGCCCGCTTCGAGGGCGGCGAGTCGGCGTTCGAGGATACGAGTCGTCGGGTTCGAGATTCGTGAGTACACGTCGCCGTCGGATTCGAGCGCGTAGAGGTCTGCGGCGGTGTCCGCGTCGTCGAAGACGTACGACGTGGTCTGATAGAGTGGCGGGGCACGGGCCCCTGTGGCCGGGTCCGGGTCCTGCCCGGCGTGGAGGCCACGAGTGCGGAAACCTCGGTTCATGTATGAGATGCATATTTCTGGAACGAAGAATAACCACTAGTTACGGCAAGCGTTGCCCACGGTTGTCGCGAGAGTGGTGGATTCCGTCGGAGACGACCGGACTGCCCGACTCGACTGGCCCGAAAATACATGTCGGCCAGTCAGACAGTTGTGGTATGGCTGAACACCTCTTCGGGGTCGGTGTCGTGTTCCTCGCCATCGGCCTCCCCGGTGCCGTCAAACCCTACAAGACGGCCCAGTTCACGGAGCGACTGGATTCAATCGGGAGCAAGACGTCGTGGGACGAGGTAGAACCCGCCGAGTGGAACGTGACGCTCACGCGGTTCGGTGGTATCTTCATGACTGCACTGGGTGTCGCGTATCTCTTCGCCTGACTCGTCCCCGATTTCCCGGAGCGTTTACCCGCTACCCGTCCGACACGTCACCCAATGAGTGACGCCGACGCCGACACCGAGTCGAACCCCTATCTTCGGAACCCGCCGACCGAGTTCGACCCCGCCGAGGAACTCGCCCGCGAGGACGCCGAACGACAGGCCGAACTCCTCCGCGAGGCCATCCGCGAGCACGACCACCGTTACTACGTCGAAGCCGAACCACTCGTCTCCGATGCGGCTTACGACGCGCTCTTTTCCCGTCTCGTCGCGCTCGAAGGCGCGTTCGACCTCGATACGACCAACAGTCCGACGAACCGTGTCGGTGGCGAACCTCTCGACAAACTGGAGACGGTCGAACACGCCGCGCCGATGCTCTCTATCGACCAGAGCACCGAGGCCGATGACCTGCGGGAGTTCGACGAACGCGTCCGCCGGGAAGTCGGGGACGTCGCGTACGTCTGCGAACCGAAGTTCGACGGCCTCTCGGTCGAAGTCGTCTACGAAGACGGCCAGTTCGCCCGCGCGGCGACCCGCGGCGACGGCCAACGCGGCGACGACGTGAGCGCGCAGGTGAAGACGATCCCCACCGTCCCGCTGTCTCTCCGGGGCGACCCACCCGAGCACCTGGCCGTCCGGGGCGAAGTGTACATGCCGAAACCTGCCTTCAGCGACCTGAACCGCCAGCGTGTCGAAGCGGGGGAAGACCCGTTCGCCAACCCGCGAAACGCCGCCGCCGGGACCCTTCGCAACCTCGACCCCACCGTCGTCGCGGACCGACCACTCGCCGTCTTCTTCTACGACATCCTCGACGCGAGTGACACGCCCGAGACGCAACGGGCCGCGCTCGACCGATTCCGGGACTGGGGCCTCCGCGTCGCCGACGACCACGTGGAATTCGTGGACGACGTGGAGGGCGCAATCGACTACCGCGACGAGATGCTCGACCTGCGCGACGACCTCGACTTCGAAATCGACGGCACCGTCATCAAGGTGGACTCGCGCGAGGCGCGCGAGCAGTTGGGCGAAAAGAGCAGGTCGGTTCGGTGGGCGTTCGCCTACAAGTTCCCGGCCCGCCACGAGGTGACGACAGTCCGGGACATCGTGGTGCAGGTCGGTCGGACGGGACGACTCACGCCAGTCGCACTCCTCGACCCGGTAGACGTTGGTGGCGTGACCGTCTCGCGGGCGACGCTCCACAACCCCGACGAAATCGCGTCACTCGGCGTGGCCGTCGGTGACCGCGTCCGCGTGAAACGTGCCGGCGACGTCATCCCACAGGTGGTCGACGTCGTCGAGGATGGTGGCGGAACCTACGAGTTCCCCGACGAGTGTCCCGTCTGTGGGAGTCAGGTCGACCGCGATGGACCACTGGCGTTCTGTTCCGGTGGCCTCACCTGCCCGGCCCAGCGCGAAGCGTCAATCGGCCACTTCGCAGTCAAAGGCGCGATGGACATCGACGGACTGGGCGGCGAACGGGTCGCCCAACTCGTCGACGCGGGACTCGTGGAGAACGTCGCCGACCTCTACGACCTGACGGTGGACGACCTGGTCGAACTGGAGGGGTGGGGTGAGACGAGCGCACAGAACCTCGTCGACGCCATCGAGGAGACGAAATCGCCGTCGCTCGCCTCGTTCCTCGTCGGTCTGAGCATCCCCGAGGTAGGGGAAGCGACTGCTCGTGCCCTCGCCCGTGAGTTTGGGTCCATCGACGAGTTCCCCATCGACGAAGACGTCGCCGAATCCCGGTTCGACGCGTTCGAAGACCGTCTGACCACCGTCCCTGACGTGGGTGAGACGGTGGCCCACCGCGTTCGCGACTTCTTCGAGAACGAGGACAATCGCGTCGTGATTCGGTCGCTCCTCGACCACGGTGTCGACCCAGAACCCGTCGAAGACGGCGGCGACGAACTCGACGGCGTCACCATCGTCGTGACCGGGACTCTGCAAGTGAGTCGAAGCGCCGTCCGCGAACTCGTGGAATCACACGGTGGCAACGTCACGGGGTCGGTCTCGGGCAACACCGACTACCTCGTCGTCGGTGGGAACCCGGGCCAGTCGAAACGCGACGACGCCGACGAAAACGCAGTGCCGACGCTCGACGAAGACGAGTTCGCGGCGTTTCTCGCAGAACGCGGCGTCTCGTATCCGCCGGAATAACGAAAGAAGAGATTCCCTCAGAGGTCGACGCGCGTGAACGTCCAGTAGCCGAGGAGTGGCGGGATGACAATCCACCCGAGGAGGACGGCGAGGATGAACGGCCCGGAGAGGTAGAACGGAATCGACTCCTGTAAGATGGGTTGGAGGACCAGTGACTCACCGAGTCCCGCCTTGAACAGACGGGCCGCGGCGGCCGGACCGTACAGTTGCGCCACGAGCGTCTCGTAGGCGCGAAGCGGGTTCAGGTACTTGATGAACATCTGCATGAGCGCGACTTGTTCGCCCGCCATCGGTTCGACGCCCGGCAGTTGTTCTATCGCCCAGTTGAGAATCCGCGGGACGCCCGTAACCACCGTCGACCAGAGGACGGCGAAGATGAAGTACAGGCCGACGGTGCTGAAGAGGGCCTGCCGTTGCGACTCGGAAGTGGCCGAGAGCCAGATACCGATGGAGACGAACGCCGTCGCCAACAGTCCCGAGAGGGCGACCTGACCCGCGTAGGAGGCGAACATCACCTGTCCGCCGGTCAAGAGCATCGCGAACAGCGCGATGACGAACCCGACGAGCATCGAGATGAGGACCACGAGCGTCCGGCCCACGAGTTTCCCGAACACCACGTCTCGGCGGGAGTTCGGCAGCGAGAGCAGGAGTTTCATCGTCCCGGACTCGCGTTCGTCGATGAGCGACCCGTGAGCGGTGACGAGGGCGATGAGCGCGAGGATGAACCCGAGCATGCCCGCGTAGGAGAAACTAAACAGACCGCCCGGTGCAGTCGTCAGTCCGAACAGCGTCTCCGAGTTCGCACCCGCACCCTTCAGCAGGACGCCGTAGAACAGCGCCGTCGACCCGCCGATGATGAGGCTGAAGAACAGCGTGAGGCCCAAGAGCCACCGCGAGCGGAGGGCGTCGCGGAAGTCTTTGCGCGCGACAGATTCGAGGGTCATGCGGTGACCTCCTGTTTCTCGTCTTCGGTGTACGCGAGGAAGATGTCCTCCAGCGACGCCGAATCCGTCTCGAAGTCGGCGACAGTCGCCCCGTTGGACTCGACTGCCTCGATGACTCGCGTCTTCGCGTCGTCGGTACACGCGACGACGAGGCGACCATCACTGGATTCGACCGACGAGACGCCGTCGAGGGCACGAACCGCCGAGAGGTCGGCGTCGCCCTCCACGTCGAGGCGGAGAATCGCCTCGGCCTCCAGTCTGTCGCGGAGGCTCTCGATGCTGTCTTCGGCGATGAGTTCGCCCTCGCGCATGATGCCAACGCGGTCACAGACTGCTTCGACCTGTCCGAGGACGTGGCTGGAGAAGAACACTGTCGCGCCACGGTCTGCCTCCGCGCGGACGATTTCGCGCATCTCGCGCGCACCTGCGGGGTCCAGCCCCGACGACGGTTCGTCGAGGATGAGGAGGTCGGGACTCCCGGCGAGCGCCATCGCGAGTGCGAGGCGCTGAGCCATCCCTTTCGAGTACCCACCGGCGCGGCGTTCGGCGTCGTCTGGGTCGAGGCCGACACGGGAGAGCAGTTCGTCGGGGTCGTCGTCGGCTTCTTTCGACTCGATAGCAAATTCGACGTGTTCACGACCCGTGAGACGGTCGTACACGTCGTACCCTTCTGGGAGGACACCGGTCCGGCGGCGGACGGCGACGCTCTCGGCCTGTGCGTCGTGTCCGAGGACGCGGACGGACCCGCTCGTCGGGCGGACGAAGTCCAAGAGCATGTTGATAGTCGTGGACTTTCCGGCACCGTTGGGACCGAGGAACCCGAACACCTCTCCCTCCTCGACGGAGAACGAGAGGTTGTCGACGGCGGTCACGCTGTCGGTGTCGGAAGAGAGCCCGAGCGTACCGAGTACGCCACGGTCGTCTTCGAACCGTTTCGTCACCCCGTGTAGTTCGATGGCGGCCATGGACGGGCCTGCGTCGTACTGGGTTAAAGGGTTTTAGGTGCAAGAATCAGGGCCGATAACAGATTCGCAGAGACGAGACAGAGTGTGCGGAGATGTGAAGGCCTGTACGGCGATTCGAGTGCGCCTGTACGGGGACGCAAAGGCCTGTACGGTCGAAATTCGCCTCAGACTTCGTCGTCGGGGTCGTGTGTCTCGGACATCTTCGTCGCCTCGGCGGCGTATCGCTCGCGCAGGGCGTCGTCGGAGACAGATTCGAGATTCGCAACCGGTGCCTCGATAGCCGCCGTCGTGGCCATCCGCCGCTGGTGCATCACCGCCGCGGCGAGTTCCTTGCGGAGTTCGTACTCGCCGTCGGTCGTCGCGTAGATGAGTACGATGAGGTCCCTGTCGTCGTAAGACCGCTCGACCAACCAGAGTTGAGCAGTGTCGTCGTCGCTCATGGGCCGTGGTTCGGCCGGGGGACTCTTACGCGTGCCGCATCCGGTCGTCGGGTTCCCTCACTCCGAACGTGGAGTCGGGGAGATTCCCGGCCGTCGGTTTATGCCCTCACCGAGCGTACGTCTCTGCCATGCTCGAGACATTGCTCGGTGACGACGTACAGTCGTCTGGGCGCTACCTCCCCGAGATAATCTACGGCGCCAACGACGGCATCGTCACGACGTTCGCCGTCGTCGCCGGTGTCGCCGGCGCGGCATTGAGTCCGGGCATCGTCATCGTCCTCGGGTTCGCGAACCTCTTCGCCGACGGGTTCTCGATGGGGATGAGTAACTACCTCTCCGAGCGGTCGGAAGAAGACTATCACGACGCAGTCGGTGACGGTCACGTCCGAACCGACGGGAAGACGCCCGTTCAGACCGCCGCTGCGACGTTCCTCGCCTTCATCGTGGCCGGGTGGACGCCACTTCTCCCGTACGTCTTCCGCCTCGAACCGCTGTTTCCCATCTCTATCGTCGTCACCGGCGCGGCGTTCTTCGTCGTCGGTGCGAGTCGGAGTCTCGTCACGAATCGGTCGTGGGTCGCAAACGGCGGTGAGATGTTCGTCGTCGGAATGGCCGCGGCGGCAGTCGCCTACGCGGTTGGTAACTTCCTCGCTGGATTCGCCTGAGCAGAAAACAGCAGTTCGTCCGTCGAGTTCGAGACGGCTTACGCCCGGCCGCCGGTCAGTTCTTCGACTTCCATCGAGAGCGCCGTGAGCGCCTGTGCGCTCTCGTCGGTTGCCGTGACGATGCTGTCGACTGCGCCCTCGGTCTCGATAGTTCGGTCGTGAACGTCCTCGATGGTCGCGGTGAGGTCTTCGACCGCTTCGGCCTGTTCGTCCGTCGCTCGCGACACTTCGGCGACACCGTCGGCGGCCACGTCGATGGACGACGCAATCTCCTCGAACGCTTCGAGCATCTCGGTGATGCTCTCGTCGGCGTGTTCGATACGGTCGTTGGATTCGGTCGCCGCGGTGACGGCCTCGTCCGTCCGAGACTGGATACTCTCGATTTGCGCCGTGATGTCTTCGGTGTGCTGGCGCGTCTCGTCGGCGAGCGACTTGACTTCCTCTGCGACGACGGCGAACCCGTCGCCGTCTTGGCCGGCGCGGGCAGCCTCGATGTTGGCGTTGAGCGCCAGCAGGTTCGTCTGCTCTGCGACTTCGGAGATGACTTCGACGACGGCCTCGATGTCGTCCATCCGGTCGCCGAGTTCGGTCACGCGGTCGACGAGTTCGTCGCTCATGGTGACGACGCTCTCGGTTGCCGACCGCGCTTCGGTGTTCGCCTCGCGACCCTCTGCGGCCGCCTCGCGGGCCTCACCTGCCGCGGCGTCGACTTCGTCGGCCGTCGCGGCGACTTCTTCCATCGTCGCGCTGAACTGCTGCATCTGCGTCGACCCCTCGTCGAGCAAGTCGCGTTGCTGTTCGACGTTGTCGACGATAGCGTCGGCGGCAGACGCTGCACGAGTGACCGCTGCCGTCGCCGTCTCCGTCTCGTCCTGGACGTTCGAAGTCAAGCGGGAGAGGTTCCGCGCCGTCTCGTTCACCGAATCGACGACGAGGAGGAGTTGGTCGTCGACGACGCCAGAGCCGTCGATGTCCGCACGAGCGTCGAGGTTCCCCTGACTCAACTCCGTGAGCGTCTGTTCGACTTCGTCGACGAGCGTGGCGATTTCGCGGTGGCGCTCGACTTCCTCGGTTCGGTTGCGGACGGTCTGGAGGACGCCCACGAGTTCCCCATCTTCGTACAACGGCATCGCAGTGTGTCGGGCGTGACAATCGACGCCGTTCGCGTCGGCGAACGTCTCTTCTTCGGCGTAGAGGAGTCGGTCTGGGTCGTCTAACTCGACGCCGGCGAGTTCGTCCGCAGCGTTTGGCTGTTTGAGGACGGTCTGTGCGAGAACTGTCGCGGCAGATTCGTCGTAGAACAGTTCGCCGACGTTGTGGTGGCCGAGTGCTGCGTGCGCAGTCGTTCCAGTGAGTGCTTCGACACCAGAGTTCCACGCGGCGACCCGGCCTTCTTCGTCGAGGACGAACGCCGGCAGACCGACGCCGTCGAGGAGGACGTCGTCGTCGACGTTCAAGTCGGGTGCGTCGACGACTGCGGCGGTTCCGCCGTCAGGTATCGCTGTCTGACTGCCGAACCACGAGCGAAGACGGCTGATAATTCCGAGTGCCATTTGAACCCACGTTTCCGACCCCCACACGAGTAAGTTTCGAGCCAATTATCAGCTACGATAACCACTGTGCAGAAGTGTCGTCTATGGAATCGAGAGGGTGAGAATCAGCCACGAGGTGACACTGGTGACGAGCGTGGCACAGACTCAGTCCGCGATGGCTCCCCTCTACTCACGCACCGAAGACGCGTCAGCCTCAAGCCGTTCGCGGGGTAACCACCGCCAGATGGACGCAGGCGCGGTCAGAGAGCGGGCCGGCGAGTTGCCGTCCGACCCCGGCGTGTACCAGTTCTTCGACGGTGAGACGGTACTCTACGTGGGAAAGGCGGTGGACATCCGTGCTCGTGTCCGGTCGTACGCCGACCCGCGGTCAGAGCGCATCTCGCGGATGGTCGCCCGTTCCGAGGGTATCGACTTCGCCGTCACGGACACCGAGACGCAGGCACTCCTCCTCGAAGCCAATCTCATCAAGCGCCACCAGCCACGGTACAACGTCCGCCTCAAAGACGACAAATCCTACCCGCTCGTCCAACTGACGAACCACCCAGTCCCGCGAATCGACGTGACACGGGACCCAGAGGACTCCGCAACCGTATTCGGCCCGTACACCGACAAAGGCCGCGTCGAGACGGTGGTGAAGGCCATCCGCGAGACGTACGGCCTCCGCGGGTGTTCAGACCACAAGTACGCGAATCGCTCGCGTCCGTGTCTCGACTTCGAGATGGGTCTCTGTACCGCGCCGTGCACCGGCGAGATAGCCGAGGACGCCTATCGAGAGGACGTGGAGTCGGCGGTTCGGTTCTTCGAAGGCGAGACAGGCGTCCTCGCCGACCCACTCCGCCGAGAGATGGAAGCGGCGGCACAGGCCGAAGAGTTCGAACGCGCTGCCAACCTCCGCGACAGACTCGAAGCGGTCGAATCGTTCCACGGCGCGGGTGAGGCCGCCGTGTCGTCGCCGTCGGACGAACGGGCGATGGACGTGCTGGGCGTCTCGCTCCGCGGCGACTCGGCGACGGTAGCCCGCCTCCACGCCGAACGCGGCCAGTTGGTCGATAGAACACGCCACCACCTCGACGCACCAGAAGGCGAAGACCGGACCGCCGCCGTCCTCTCGGCGTTCCTCGCGCAGTTCTACGCCGAGCGCGAACTCCCCGACGCAGTCGTCTTGTCCGAGCATCCGGACGACGCGGACGTGGTCTCGTGGCTCGAATCCGAGGGCGTGAGCGTCCGCGTCCCCGGTGCTGGCCGCGAAGCGAAACTCGTCGAACTGGCGCTGAAGAACGCCCGCAGACGCGCCGGACGCGACGACGGACTCGCGACGCTCGCCCGCGAACTGAACCTCGACGTGCGCCGCGTCTCGCGTATCGAAGGATTCGACGTGAGTCACGCACAGGGGAAGTCCGTCGTCGGGAGCGACGTGTGCTTCGTCGATGGCAGCGCCGAGACGGCCGACTACCGCCGGCGGCGACTCCCCGAGCGGAACGACGACTACGCGAACATGCGCGAGTTGATTCACTGGCGGGCGACCAGAGCACTCGAAGGCCGGGACGACAGACCCGACCCTGACTTGCTCCTCATCGACGGCGGGAAAGGGCAGTTGAACGCTGCCATCGACGCACTCGAAGAGACGGGGTGGAACGTCCCCGCAGTGGGCATCGCCAAAGAGCGCGAACTGGTCATCACGCCCGGCCGGACCTTCGACTGGTCAGACGACGCGCCTCACTTGCACGTCCTCCAGCGCGTCCGCGACGAGGCGCACCGATTCGCGGTTCAGTATCACCAGACGCTCCGCGACGAGGTGAAGACGGTCCTCGACGACGTACCGGGAATCGGCCCGAAGACGCGACGCGCGCTGTTGACGCGGTTCGGGAGCGTCGAAGGCGTTCGGGAAGCGACGATGGAGGACTTGACAGACGTGCCGGGAGTGGGGACGAAGACAGCAGAAGAACTGAAGCGGCGACTGTGACGGGTGCGAGAGCGCTCTGTCGGCGCAGTCGTGTCGTCGAAAAAGGTCGGATTCGTCGCGTGGAACGGCCCGGTGCAGTTTACGCGATTTTGTTGTACTGGTCGCGGAGTTTCTCGGCGGCGTCGTCCATGAGGTCGGCCTCGTAGTCGTCGAGGTCCCACTCGACGACCTCTTCGATGCCGTTCGAGCCGAGTTTGACGGGGACGCCGAAGGCGGTGTCCTCGTAGCCGTACTCGCCGTCGAGGACGAGCGAACCGGGGAGCACTTCGCCGGTGTCGTGCAGGACGGCTTCGACCATGTGTGCGACGCCCGTCGCCGGACCCCACTGGGTCGCGCCCTTGCGCTCGATGACGTCCATGGCGGACTCCTTGAGGTCGCCGAGAATCTCGTCCTTCTCGTCGGCGGAGAACGATGGGTCGTTGCCGTTGACGCGAACCTTCGAGAAGACGGGGACCTGCGCGTCACCGTGCTCGCCGAGGATGGTCGCGTCGACGTTCTTGACCGGTGCGTCGAAGCGCTGGCTCAGGACGTAGCGGAAGCGCGCGGAGTCGAGACGGCCACCGAAGCCGATGACTTTGTGGCGGTCACGGTCGCCCGTCTCGTACAGGTGTCGGTTGAGCAGGTCGACGGGGTTCGACGTCGTGATGGAGACGAAGTCGTCGTTGTACTCGGCGAGCGAGGAGCCGATGTCGTCCATGATGGGTGCGTTGTCGCCCGCGAGGTCGATACGGGTCTGACCCGGCTGGCGCGGAATGCCTGCCGTGATGACGACCACGTCGGACCCAGCGGTGTCCTCGTAGCCACCCTGCGTGACGACCGTGTTCGAGTCGTACGCGATGCCGTGGTTCGTGTCGGCCGCCTGACCGACCGTCTTGTCTTCCATCTTCGGGATGTCTACGAACACGAGTTCGTCGCAGACGTCACGAAGCGCGAGGTTGTATCCAGCCGCAGCGCCGACCGTACCGGCCGCGCCAATCACGCTAACTTTCGTCATACCACATTAGCGTCGCTGTGGATTCCGAGTAAACGTTTCGGAACGAACACCGTGGCACTGTCTGTCGATTCACAATTCGACGACTGTCGAATTGTCTCTCACACTCGGTCTACGCCGTGGGGTTTTTCGACGTACGCGGCGTCCAAACCCACATGAGCGAGTTCGACAAGGAGGCAGAACGTCAGCGACTTCGGGAGAAGTACGAGCGCGACGAGGAGAAACGCCGCTCGACACAGCGGATGAGCGAGTTGCTCCTCAAGGGCGCGACGATGACGAACAAGCACTGCGACCAGTGCGGCGACCCCATCTTCCGGTACGACGGACAGGAGTTCTGTCCGACCTGCCAGACCCAAGGGCAGGCGGCTGCGAGCGCCGACGCGGATGCCGAGAACGCCGCCGAAGCGGTCGCTGAGGCGGAATCGGCCCCACAGGCGGCCGAGGGTGCGACCGAACAACAGACCGCTGACGAGTCTGCCGAGTCGGCAGGAACCCCATCGGCGACGCAGTCCGCCGCTGAAACAGCCTCACAACCCACTGAAACTCCCCCGCAGGCGTCGGCAACGAGGCGCGCGTCGTCGTCCACCCGAACCGCCCCCCGGGCAGAGTCACGCGACGTCGACGAGCGACGCCCGTCGGCCCGCCGGACACAGCCCAGCGATGTCGACGAACGAAGTTCGTCGGCTCGTCAGACACCGTCTGACGGTGTTTCGACTGCGCGCGAGTCACTCGTTCGGACGCTGACGTGGGCCGCAGAACAGGCAGAGTCGACAGACGACCCACGTCGCGCGAGCGAGTTCCTCGCAGCAGCACGGGAAGCGGCCGAAGCAATCGCCGCACTGGACCGCTAGTCGGGACGCCAGCGAGTCAGTAGAACTGACGCCTCCCCAAACCCTCCACTCGGTATGCAGATTCTCATCCCCATCGACGGCACCGACGCCAGTAAGCGCGCCCTCGACTTCGCCATCGACATGGCCGTCGGAATGGACGGGGCCTCCACGTCGTCCACTTCACAAACCAACAGACTGACGCGACTGACGCCATCCTCGACGATGCCCGCGAACGCCTCGCCTCGGCAGACGTCCCGGACGAACCAGAACTGACGACCATCACAGTCGACGTGTGGAACGCCGACCGAAACCGACGGCTATCGGACGGTGCCGATGCCGTAGCAGTACGTACTACTTCTCCGCGAAAAGTCGCTTCCTCGACTTGCCGGCGGTGCTTACGCGACGCGAACAGTGTGCTGCGTTCCGGTCGAGTGTGCGAAGTCCTCGTCGGTCGTAGCGAGGTAGTGCGAGGTCTGGGTGAACAGACCACGTTCGTCGTCGCGTGATTCGTCCGCACAGAAGATGTCTCGGTCGTTCACGTGGCTATCTTCGTGTTGTGGTTCGCCGTAGAACGTGCGCTGTCCGGTCGGGGTTTCGGTGGTCGAGGAAGAGTTACTCATGTTCGAGTAGTAATTTAGTCCCAGACCATATAATGTTTTTTCCGCCACAACAATAGTGACCAATACCGACGACTATCACTACCGTCTTTGTATCGAATCTCGGGAGAAATCGGCGTTTTCGGGGACGGCGAATCCTGTCAATTTCAGCGGTACTCCGACCCGACGACTTCGCGGATTCGCTCGGCGGTGACTGCGCCGACGCCACGGACTTCCTGCAAGTCGTCCTCGCTCGCCGTCATCACCGCTTCTACACTCCCAAACGCTTCGAGGAGCGTCCGCGCAGTGACGGGACCGATGTCGGCGATGGCGGAGACGACGTACTCTTGTTGTTCGTCGAGTGTCTTGGCGCTCTTGCCGCCGTGGACGCTCACGCTCCGTTCACGGTCGGTCTGTTCACGGGTGGCGATGGTCGCGAGCATCTCTGCGGTGTCGTCTTCGTCCTCGGTGAAGAGGACGCTCACGCCGAAGTCGACGGCGACAGACGAGAGGGCACCGCGAATCGCACCGGGGTGGATGTTCCGCTCTTCGTAGAGACCCCGTCCCTCGACGACGAGAAGCGGGCGGGCGTAGTGTCGCGTGAGGTCGGCAATTTGCTCGAACAGCGAGCGGTCGCCACCCGTGAGCGTGTCGAGGAAGTCCGAGACGCTCTTTCGCTCGACTGCGACGCGGTCCGAGAGGACGTAGTCGCCGACGGCGAGGGTTTCGAGTCGCGTCGTCACGTCCTCGCGCTTCGAGAGCGTGCGCGCGATGTTCGAATCGAGTTCGCGCTGGTCGACGACGATTTCGACGCCGTCGTCGGCCCCGGCCTTCGCGATGGTTCCCGCCTGGTCGTCTGCTGTCGAGTCGTCGTCGCCGGCGTCGACGTTCACGTCGTCAGTGTCGTCAGTGGGTTCGTCTCCCGTGGCCTCGGCGTCGTCGGACTCGTCACTGGGTTCGACCCGTGCCAACTGCTCGTCCGATGGGCCGAAGTCGGCGAGGCCGGACTGTCCGTTCTTCGCGCTCGCAGCGGCGACAGTTTCGGAGGCCTCGTCGGACGAGGTGTCGGCAGGTTCACTCACCGCTTCTGCGTTCGTCGCGGCGTCTCCCCCATCGTTTCCGGTGGATTCGCTCCCTGCGAACGCCGCGAGGTCACGCTGCGAGTGGTCGAGTTCGGCCTCGATATCCGCCGCAGCACCCTTGAGTTCGCGGAGTTCGTTCTGCATCGTCTTCTCGCGTCGGCGCGATATCCAGAAGTACGCCTCGTCGCGCGTGTCTTCGGCGAGGAGGACCACCACGCGGCCGTCTGCCTGTCGGCCGGTCCGACCTTTGCGCTGGATGGAGCGGATGGCCGTCGGCACGGGTTCGAAGAAGAGCACCAAGTCGACTTCCGGCACGTCCAGTCCCTCCTCTGCGACAGAGGTAGAGACGAGGACTTCGAACTCGCCGCTGCGGAACTTGTCGAGTGTCTCTTGTTGCTCCTTCTGGGACATCCCGTCTGACCCTTCGCGGTCACCCTGACCGACGAATCGGCGGACAGAGAAGTTCTCAGAGAGGAACTCGGTCAACGCCTCGGCAGTGTCGCGCGACTCGGTGAACACGATGACGCGTTCGCCGTCGTGGATACCCAGTGTCTCGGCGAGGAGGATGCGCGTCTTCCTGAACTTCGGGTGGAGACCGTCGAACGACTCCGCTTTCCGCATCGCCTCCCGAACTTTGGGTTCCGCGACGAGTCGCTGACTCGCCTTCGACGCCCCGGACGACCGGGCCGCGTTTCGCTGGCGTTCGAAGTAGCGCCGGACGGACTCGACAGACTGCGTCTCGACGAGTTCGACCGCACGCCGGAGTTTCATCACCTCCGCGTGCGTCGACATGCCCTTGTAGCCCTCCGACTTGTCGGCGTTCATCAGACGCTGGAGTTCCGCACGCATCCGGTTGAGGTCTTTCTGCGAGACGTCGGGGTTGGTCGAACGCGCGACACCCAACTGCTTGAGTTTGTCCAGTCGGTCGGTGATGACCTCGTTGAGGGCGTCGCGAATCTCCAGAATCTCGTCGGGGAGTTGGATGCGGTTCCACTCGACGTCGGTGTCGTGTGTGTACTCGTCGACGTCGGCGTCGCCTTCGGTCATCACCTCGACGTCCGCGATTCCGAGGTTCTCACACACTTCGAGGATGGCCTCTTGGTCGCCACCGGGCGAGGCACTCATCCCCGTGACCAGTGGGTTCTCCGCGTCGGCGTGGTAGCGTTCTGCGATGTAGACGTACGCGTAGTCGCCGCTGGCACGGTGGCACTCGTCGAAGGTGAGGTGCGTCACGTCGCTGAGCGAGATTCGGTTCCCGATGAGGTCGTTTTCGATGACCTGCGGCGTCGCGATGACTATCTGGGCGTCTTGCCAGAGTTCCGCCCGGTCGTCGGGGCGAACGTCGCCGGTGAAGACCACGATTTCGTCGTCGGGAATGGTGAGGGCCTCACGGTAGAAGTCGGCGTGCTGTTGGACGAGCGGTTTCGTCGGGGCGAGGAACAGTGACTTGCCACCGACTTCGTACAGTCGCTCGGCGGTGACGAGGAGACTGACCGTCGTCTTTCCGAGACCAGTCGGCAGACAGACGAGGGTGTGGTCGTCGCGTGCGGCGCCTGCGAGTCGAATCTGATAGAGTCGTCGCTCGATGAACGACGGGACGAGTAGCGAGTGGTCGACGTACGCGACGTCCTCAGAGGCCGGCATCGATTGGGATTACGTGCCCTGGCCGATAAGGGTTCGTAGAGCACGGTGAAAGTGAAATGAACTGCCGTCCGCTGCGTCGGTGATGGTCGTCACCGTGCGCTGTCGGCAGCGTCGAAGTCGGGGTCGTCTGGTCGCGGTTCCGGAAGCGACGCTCCAACGAGCGCCGCCCACTCGGCGACTCTTGTACTCGTACGTGGGTTGGACATAGCGTTCCCCAAGAGAATATAATCTCAACTATCGTATATAACGATTGTGCCTACTCGTCTGGAAGACCAGCCGATCCGGACTGATTCGTCGAGTCGAGAAGTGAAGGAGACAGGTTAGTCTTCTCGCGACCCAGGACCCCACGAGTCGGGGACTTCGATGACGTACCGGCCATCCTCACGGAGCGAGATGATGTACTCGTCTCGGTCGTACAGTTCCATGAGGTTGAGTTCGTACTGACCGGGGTTGACGATCTTGATGCTCTCGAACTGGTCGTTGAGTTCCTCGCGGAGTTGGTCGAGGTCAGGACGTTCGTCGGACGACGGTTCGATGGTCGTCCCGTCGACGTCCGGCGGAGCAGTCTGTGGTGCAGACGCCTCTGCTTCGTCTGGTGTCTCGTTCCGGTCGGACGCAGTGACACCGGGTTCGGTCCGTTCGGTGGACTCACGGTGTTTCGCACCGGCAGCAGCGAGTTCCTCCGGCGTGACTACGTCGCTTCGAGCGCTCCTCTGGGACGTATCCTCGTCCGTCTCTCGTGCGCGGATGTGCGGCGCGTGGTCCGACGAACCTGCTGTTTCCGACCCCGCCGCTTCGCCTGCAGTGGTACCACGTGGGGGTTCGGGTTCGGTCTCTGATGGACTATTCGGCGCAGTGGGCCACTCGCCCCACCCACGCGACGAGTCGTCGCTACTCGACTCACCAGATGGTGCACTTGGTGAATCACTCGCGGGGTCGTTCGGTGAACGACTCGCGGGACCGGCCGGCGCGTCAGTCGACGACGCACGCGACGAATCAGGTCTGGCAGCGTCTGCCGACGCTCCAGACTCTCGCTTCGAGTTCACCCAGTCGCTGACCGTCACTTCCTCGTCACCGGTGTCGGGACGGGATTCTGTCTCTGTCGCTCGTTCACGGACGGCGTCGGCCGCAGAGGACGTCAAGTCCCGCGTTCCGGCGCCGCGCTGCGTAGGAGTGTCGTCACTGCCTCCCGCGGCGTCGGCGGGAGTGCCGCCGGCGCTAGACGCGGGTTGGAACTGAAATTTGTTACCGCCGCAGCTCGGGCACCCCGAGAGCATCTCTTTCGAGCCGTCGGGGAACACCTTACCGCACGTCGTGCATTGATGTGGCATTGGTAAATGTGGGCGCCGGATGGCGCGTGATTGGTCGTTTGCGAACCCCTACTTTCGCGAGACGAGCGCACTGATGAGATTCTCGTCTTTGTGGAGCGTCTGAATCTGGTTCGCTGGACCGATGACCGTGAGTTTCTGCGTCGATTGCCGACCCATCAGTCGGTCGAGGAAACTCTGGTCTGCGGTCTGTGAGCGCGGATACGTCTCTATCTCGATGCCGTTGAACTCGTCGGGGCTAATCTCTGCCATCGTCACTTCGATGAGTTTCGACTCTTCGTCGGGCGAGAGACCCTCTTCGAGGATGACGATGTTTCCATCGCGAACACCGTCGAGGATGAGACGAATCTTCTCCATGCTCGTGAGGTTTGCCATCCGATTTCCACTGAAGAGGTCTATCTGGACCCCACCAGAACCGTTGTCGGAGGCCGTTGCTTCAGGCATGGTGAATCACGCGAAGTACTCCGCGATTTTTGCGTACACTTCGTCCATGTTCTCTCCCTCGAGTGCCGAGAGTTCGACCGTCTCGTGTTGCGGATACGCGTTGGTGATGCGCTCGACGTTCGACTCTTCGAGGTCTATCTTGTTTGCGAAGATGAGCACCGGCAGGTCCTGGCTCTCGATGATACCGATGAGCATCGTGTTGACCTGCGAGATTGGGTCTTTCGTGCTGTCGAGAACGTAGATGACGCCATCGACGTCCTCGCGGAGCCAGTGCATGGCTTCGGCGACGCCTTCGGTCGCCTCGCGGGACCGACGGACGGCGTCGTCTTTCTCCATGTCGTGTTCGAGGAACTCCTTGTAGTCGACTTTCGTCGTGACACCCGGCGTGTCGACGATGTCGATGGTGACTTTCTTGCCGTTCCGTTCGATCTCCACGTTCTCCTTCCGTCGGGCGCGACGGGTCTCGTGAGGGATGTGGCTCTCGGGACCGATTGCGTCACCGGTCCAGTCACGGGCGATACGATTTGCGAGAGTCGTCTTCCCGGCGTTGGGCGGGCCATAAATTCCGATCCGCTTCGGCTCGCTCTCCGAAAAGAGCCGGTCGACGACTCGTGAGATGCTGTCTCTTAGATCTGTGAGCAGTCCCATCCTGGGCCTCCCGCACCTCCCGAACGCGTCGTGGAGGGCGTATGGAGGTATCACCCAACCGGACTCACTTAAGCACTACGTCAGACACTAGTCAAGTTTCAGATACAATTACCAGAACCGAGTGTGTTCGTCTCTTTGGGTCGAACCTCCCGAAACTCACCGATTCGACCGATTTTACCCCCTGTGTTCGTGTGCAGACCGATAATTCGGGAGAAAGTGTACTTCTTGTTCCCGTGTGCGCACACGAGCGAGGATAATTGGACGTTTATCAGACGTGTAACGGACGTTTATCGTGGAAACCAGTCAGAGTGCGACTGCACCGTGTCGACGTGCAGGTCCTCTCGCTGGAACGTCGACAGACACGAAGAGAAGGTAACGTCGACGACGACGTGAAAGTGAGGCTGTTTCGTCGGACAGTGAACCAGACCAACGGCCTGACGACCTCTCGAGGTGGAAGTCGACGGTAGCGGGTGGTGACGGACGGTGAACAGGGGGGAGGAACACCCCCACCCCTTCGTTTCAGGTGGAACGCCGCGAGAGGGGAGGGAGGGTGAACCGCTAGACGGCGGTCGACTGTTAATTCTAGTCCACACCCACCCAATAATAACACTATTTTCTCTACTACGGGTATGGTGTGCATCCCAGTGTAATAAAACCACGGCCTTCTAGAAGTCGCCGAACCCCCCTCCCCACCTGTTGTCGTCTCCACCCGAAACAAAGGGGTGTGGGGGAATCGAGACCCAAGGGTTTCCTGTCGAACTGGAGAACCGGCAGTTAATTGCAGCGGAAACGAGGGGGTCAAACGAGAAGGAGAACGCTGCTACTACCTGATTTATTCGATAGAGCGATTCACTCGTCTCCACACGAAACGAAGGGGGTTACGGACGCGATTTTTCGTGTCGGAGTCGCTCCAAGCGAACGACTCGTCGACTTGCTCGGCCCGCCGTGGGCGAACGCCAACTCGTTCGCTCGTCCAAACGCCACCACGAAACACGTCTCGGGACACTTCCCGTCGAGGAACTGCGCACTCGCGCGCGCTCGCGATGCACTCCGCGAACGAGTCATCGGTTCACGGTGGCTCCTTCGAGTGCGTCCGAGAACCAGCCGCTTTCGATACCCAGACTGCGTTCGACATCTACGTGATAGTCGATATCGAGGTCGGCATCTGCGCGATTGTCGACATCTACACGATTGTCGACGTCGGTGATGACCACCGACCGATGGGTGTGCAACCTGCCGATAGTACGTGATTAGTTTGTCGCAAACACACCGATTCGAGTCGAACCGAATCGAACGTTCACTCGAACAGAACCTGTCGTCACGTGATTCTGACGGACAGCACCGTCTCTGCCGAGACGGGACTCCGAAGCTCTCCTGTCGAAACCCTTCTGGTCTCGCGATTTTTGCACGCTCGAGTGGCCGATAAGTCGGAGAAGTAAGACTTTTGTACCAACTCTTCGTTTGGTTCCTTTGCATCATCTGGAATCGCCTGCTGTGGCTTCACGAGCAGATGCCGGTTATATCCGGTCTCATGCTCTCTCAGGGCCGTTTCGGGCGACTATTCCAATTGAAACGAAGGGGTATTCACGATGGGTGAGGACGACAATTCACGAGGTGGCCACCGAGCAGAAGAAGCGGATAGTTCTGCACGGGACGCAGAATCGACCGACGTATCCGCCGAGGATATCGATATCCAGGCGAGCATCGGCCCCGATGCCGACGTTCCGGACGAGGACGACGTCGACGTCGACCAGCACAAAGACCCCGACGTTGGTCTCGACAAAGTCGTCTTGAACGACGACGACGAGTCGAAAGGGTTGTTCGACGACCTCCTCGCCGGAGAACCAATCTTCGAGAACAAAGAGGTGCTTCGGCCGTCGTACACGCCGCACGAACTCCCCCACCGTACCGACCAAATCAACCAGATGGCGACGATTCTGGTCTCCGCGTTACGCGGGGAGACGCCGTCGAACATTCTCATCTACGGGAAGACCGGGACCGGAAAGACTGCGAGCGCGAAGTTCGTGAGTCAGGAACTCGAATCGACGTCGCAGAAGTACGACGTCCCGTGTGAAGTCGAGTACATCAACTGCGAGGTGACGGACACGCAGTATCGTGTCCTCGCCCAACTCGCGAACAAGTTCATCGAGAAGAACTTCGAACGAATCGAGGCGGAGATCGACCGACTCGATGAGATGCGCACACGGGCGACAGAAGACCCGAACGCACTCGAAGATACCCCCTACGATTCGATTGCAGAGATAGACGAACGGGCCGAGGAACTCTCGAACGACGCCGACGAGATGGAGACGGTGCCGATGACCGGGTGGCCCACAGACCGGGTCTATACGACGTTCTTCGACGCCGTCGATTACAAAGAGCGCGTGGTCGTCATCATGCTCGACGAAATCGACAAACTCGTCGAGAAATCCGGCGACGACACGCTCTACAACCTCTCGCGGATGAACTCCGAACTCGACAACTCGCGTATCTCTATCATGGGTATCTCGAACGACCTGAAGTTCACCGACTTCCTCGACCCGCGGGTCAAGTCGAGTCTCGGCGAGGAAGAAATCGTCTTCCCACCGTACGACGCTAACCAACTTCGAGACATCCTCCAGCACCGCGCCGACGTCGCGTTCAAAGGCGGCGCACTGACCGACGACGTCATCCCGTTGTGTGCTGCGTTCGCCGCGCAGGAACACGGTGACGCCCGCCGTGCCCTCGACTTGCTTCGTACCGCAGGCGAACTCGCCGAGCGTGGACAGGCCGACACCGTCGAAGAGGCACACGTCCGACAGGCGCAGGACAAGATAGAACTCGACCGGGTCGTCGAAGTCGTCCGGACGCTCCCCACGCAGTCGAAAATCGTCCTCTTCGCTATCATCCTCCTCGAGAAGAACGGTGTTCGCAACATCAACACTGGCGAGGTGTTCAACATCTACAAGCGCCTCTGCGAGGAGATAGACGCCGACGTGCTCACGCAGCGTCGTGTCACGGACCTCATCTCGGAACTCGACATGCTCGGCATCGTCAACGCCGTCGTCGTCTCGAAGGGACGGTACGGCCGAACGAAGGAAATCAGCCTCTCAGTTCCCATCGACGAGACGGAGGCCGTCTTACTCACCGACTCGCGTCTCGGTGACATCGAGAGCGCCCAACCGTTCGTGCAGGCTCGGTTCGATAACTGAGTGGAAGCACCGAAGCGCAGCGAAGTGCTGCACTACACGGAGAAGAGCGATTTTCCGGTCGGTTCACGCTGCCAGCGACGGCTGAGTGACGTGTATCGGGTCGCTGGTCACTGAGGCCGAGAGTGCTTGTTCGACTGGAACAGGTGCCTCCACGACTGAAACAGGTACGTGTTCGAGAGTCACCGGCGTCACCGGTGTCGCCGTCGACATGGTACTCGCGAGGGTCAGGCGAACCCATCCGAGGAACGGGATGCGGATGCGGGCGACACCCTGGACCCACTCGGGGCGGACGGGTTCGCTGATACCGCTCACCTGGTCGTAGCGCGCGTTGTTGTCGCCTTTGGTGATGAACCCGTCGTAGGGTGCCGGACAGTGGGTGAGTTGCTGGCAGTTGCTCGCCGACATGTAGTCGGGGTTGGCCCTGTCGTACCAGTTTTCACCCTCTTCGACCCAGAGCATCGAGCGGTGGATGATGGGTGGGCCGCCGACACCTGGATTGTCGTAGACGATGACGCTGCCGTCGCCGCCGAACGTTCGATAGTCGACGTCGGCACCGACTTCGGCGGTGACGACGGACGTACCTTCGACTGCCGCGTCGGGCGCGTATCGCTCCGGTCCGGTGATGAACACGAGGTCACCTTTGTGCATGTGCGGTTCCATGCTGCCGCTCTCGACGGCGACCATGGGTGGCCAGACGCCACTGACGGCGAACAGGAGCAAGCCGACAGCGAGCACCGCGAAGGCACTGACCAGTGCTTCGCGGATGAACAGGAGTGGGCCATCCTCCGCGGTTCGGAGTCGTTTGAGAAACCCTTCGTCGGGGTCGGGCCCACCCCGCGAGGATTTGGGGACCGGGGGACCGTCGTCGGCACTCATCACTCTCAATTTACCCGGACTGGGTTTCAACGTTCTGGGTTTCGGCACCCTTTTTGCTCCGCTCCGCCGATTTCGCCGTGTGCCACTGGAGACGCCGGCGCGCATCGTCCGGGCACTCGTCAGTCGCGGCTACAACGCAGAACGCGAGGCCGTGACGCTCATCGCTGGGTCAGACGACCCGGGCGTGACACTCGCCCAGGTCGTCGAGTCAGTCCCGGACGACGCGCTTCGAATCACTGCCGACCACGTCCGCGGGGTGCTCGCGTCTACACCCGAAGCGGACCCGCCCGAGGTCGAACCTGCGAGCGGTGCGCCCGAGAAAGACCCCTCTGTTTCACCTGCAACACCGGCCGACCAGACCGAACCTGTTAGTGAGACAACTCCACCTGAAGCGAAGGGGTCGTGGAGCGGCCGAAACACAGATCCGGCGCTCCGGTCGCTCGAAATCGCGAACGACATGACCGGTCAGTCGACTGGAACCGGCGAGTACGACGACTTCGTGAAGGTGTTCCGCGACCGGTACGAGAAACTCTCGAAGATGCTTCGCGGGCGCGTCAACCACCGCCCGGCCAAGGCCATCTCCAAGATGTCCGGCGGCGAGGACGCCGAACTCGTCGGCCTCGTCAACGACGTTCGCTCGACCAAGAGCGGTCACTGGATTGTCGAACTCGAAGACACGACGGGGACGTTCCCGTGTCTCGTGATGAAGGACAAGGACATCGCCGCGTACGTCGACGAACTCCTCATGGACGAGTGTATCGCGGTCCAGGGGACGCTCTCTGGAGACGCAGGCATCCTCTTCGTCGACTCGATGCACTTCCCGGACGTTCCCCGTGGGCACAGGCCGAACACCGCGGACCGCCACGTGCAGGCGGCGCTCATCTCCGACGTGCACGTCGGCAGTCAGGAGTTCATGGCGGAAGCGTGGGACCGCTTCGCCGATTGGCTACACACAGAAGAGGCGGCGAACATCGAGTACCTCCTCATCGCCGGCGACATGGTCGAAGGCGTCGGTGTCTACCCGAATCAGGACGAAGAACTCGACGTCGTCGACATCTACGACCAGTACGAGGCGTTCTCGGAACGCCTCAAATCGGTCCCCGGTGACCTCGACATCGTGATGATTCCCGGCAACCACGACGCGGTTCGCCTCGCGGAACCACAACCGGGATTCGACGACGAACTCCGTGACATCATGTCTGCGCACGACGCCACGATTACGAGCAATCCTTCGATGGTCACGCTCGAAGGCGTCAACATCCTCATGTACCACGGCGTCTCGCTGGACGAGGTCATCGCCGAACTCCCCGCGGAGAAGGCGAGTTACGACGAACCGCACAAGGCGATGTACCAACTGCTGAAGAAGCGCCACGTCGCGCCGCAGTTCGGTGGCCACACGCGCCTCGCGCCCGAAGAACTCGACTATCTCGTCATGGAACAGGTACCGGACATCTTCCACACCGGCCACGTCCACAAACTCGGATGGGGCAAGTACCACAACGTCCTCGCGGTCAACTCCGGGTGCTGGCAGTCCCAGACCGACTTCCAGAAGTCCGTCAACATCGACCCCGACTCGGGCTACGCACCCATCGTCGACCTAGACACACTGGACATGACGGTCAGGAAGTTCTCCTGACCCGGATTTTCTCGTCGGGGCTGAGTTCGACAGGTCCGTCGACACCGACGACTGGACCCCTTCGCTTCCACTCGAACACTCGGTTCTGACGGTCGATTACGCCGTCTCGCTGTACCGATAGCGGACCGTCGGATAGCCGTCGAACCGCGGGCCGTTGCCGACTTGTTCGAACCCGGCGCTCGTCACTGCCTCGCGGAGCGACGGTTCGGACTCGACGACGAGAACTTCGACCGGAAGACCTTCTGCACTCGCGAACCGGAGGGGTTCTTCGAGGAGGCGGCACACCGCCGCTTCCGTGCCGTCGAGGCGAGTCACGTGGACGACGCCCTCCTGCACGTCGAAGCCGACGAACCCGAGAATCGGTTCGTCTGCCGCCGGCGCGTCCACGTTCGGGTCGGAACCGGCGTCCTCCGTGGCGACCCGAACGGTTCGGTCGCGTATCAACCGACGCATCGCTCTGCTCGGCGCGTTCGCGACGGCGGCGAGCGCTTCGGCGTCGGAGTCGACGGCGTCTCTGACTTCCATAGTGAACGTTCCGCTCCTTCGTTGATAAACCTCCGTACCGAGAGACGGGGGATAAGGGCCGTCTCGCAACCGTATTTCGGGATGTCGGCAACGGTTGAAAAAGAGGACATAGTTATACGTCCCCCCGCGTTAGCCCCTCGCATGATTGAGCACCAAGCGTCGAAGCACCACGATTCGGAGGAACGATGCGCGTAGTCGCGAAGTTCGGTGGCACCTCTCTCGGGAGTGGTGACCGAATCAACCGCGCCGCAGATTCCATCGCGGCAGCGGTCGAGAAAGGACACGAGATAGCCGTCGTCGCCTCCGCGATGGGGTCGACGACCGACGACCTGCTCGACGAGATTCAGTTCGACGCAGACGATAGAGACCGGGCCGAAATCGTCTCGATGGGCGAACGGACGAGTGTCCGGATGCTGAAAGCGGCCCTCGCCGCCCGCGGGGTCGACGCCCTGTTCGTCGAACCCGGCGCCGACGACTGGCCGGTCATCACGAACGACCTCGGCGAAGTCGACGTCGAAGAGACCCAGCGACGCGCCGCCGAACTCGCCGAGGAGTTAGACGGCGTCGTCCCGGTCATCACGGGGTTCCTCGCACAGAACCACGCCGGCGAGATTACGACGCTCGGCCGTGGCGGGTCTGACACCACCGCCGTCATGCTCGGGAAGTACATGGACGCCGACGAAGTCGTCATCGTGACCGACGTCGAAGGCGTCATGACCGGGGACCCGCGCGTCGTCGAGGGCGCGCGGAACGTCGGCCGCATCACCGTCGACGAACTCCGGAACCTCTCGTTCCGTGGTGCCGAAGTCGTCGCACCCTCTGCGCTCTCCTACAAGGACGAAGCACTCGACGTTCGCGTCGTCCACTACCAACACGGTGACCTGCTCACCGGCGGGACGCTCATCGAAGGCGAGTTCCACAACCTCATCGACATGCAGGAAGAACCGCTGGCCTGTCTCACCGTCGCGGGCCGGGCGATTCGCAACCGACCGGGAATCCTCGCGGACCTCTCTGTCGCCCTCCGTGACGAGGAAATCAACGTCGATTCGGTCGCCTCCGGCATGGACTCTATCACGTTCTACGTCCTCGAAGACGACGCCAATCAGGCGGAAGCAGTCCTCCACGACCGGGTCGTCTCCGACGACGCACTCTCGTCGGTCACCGTCGAAGACGACATCGCCGTCATTCGCGTCACCGGCGGCGAACTCCCGAACCGACCGGGCGTCATCCTCGACATCGTCCAACCCCTCGCCGACGCCGGCATCAACATCCACGACGTCATCACGTCTGCGACGTCCGTCGCTGTCTTCGTCGCGTGGGACGACCGCGAAGACACACTCAAAATCATCCAGCAGGAATTCTAACGCCGTAGTGCTGCACCGTCCGGACGTCTCCGTCTGGACGGTCGACCGGTGGCGTTCCACCGGGTACTTTTGTCGACCTGTCGCCGTGGAGGCACGACCACGGGTGCGCGATAGGTGACATCCTGAGCGATATCTGTTACACTTCTTGGGCGACAGGTGGTTCGCTGACGGCGCTCACAGCGGCGTCCACACCGATGTACACTCTCGTCCACGAACGCCGAGAAACGCGCGCAGTCCCTCGTTTTTCCGCCTATACGATTCTTCACATTCGCAGGCGTGTGTCGGGTATGCGCTCGTACAAAGCAAAGATGGTCGAACCCATCGAACTTCCCTCTCGCGAGGAACGAGAGGCCGCCCTCGAACGGGCAGGGTACAACGTATTCAATCTCGACGCTCGCGACGTCTACATCGACTTACTCACTGATTCTGGGACGGGAACCATGTCGGCCGAGCAGTGGGCCGCCATGATTCGCGGCGACGAAGCGTACGCCGGCAGCGAATCGTTCGCGCGACTCGCCGAGTCCGTCCGCGACGTGATGGGATTCGAGTACGTCATCCCGACCCACCAGGGTCGCGGTGCCGAGAACGTCCTCTACGGTGTCCTTCTCGAAGAAGGCGACGTGGTTCCGAACAACTCCCACTTCGACACGACGCGGGCACACGTCGTCAATCAGGGTGCCGAACCCGTCGATTGTCCGTCGCCCGCCGCCCGTGACCCCAATTCGAACGAGAAGTTCAAGGGGAACTTCGACATCGACGCGGGGTACGCCCTCGTCGAGGAAGTCGGCGCAGACGCGATTCCGGTCGTCGTCCAGACGATTACGAACAACTCCGTCGCCGGCCAACCCGTCTCGATGGCGAACATCCGCGCTGTGGCCGAGTTCGCCCGCGACATCGACGCCCTGTTCGTCATCGACGCCTGTCGGTTCGCCGAGAACGCCCACTTCATCAAGGAACACGAAGCGGGGTACGAAGACCAGTCGGTCGCAGAGATTGCTCGCGAACAGTTCGCCCACGCCGACGCAATCACCATGTCCGGCAAGAAAGACGCCCTCGTCAACATCGGCGGGTTCACCGCCATGCGCGACGAGACCATCTTCGAACACGCCAAACAGCGCGCGATTCTCTTCGAAGGGTTCCCAACCTACGGTGGTCTCTCGGGTCGCGACATCGAGGCGATGGCCGTCGGCCTGCGCGAAGCAGTCTCGCCGCCGTACGTCAGCGACAGAGTCGAACAGGTGGCCGACCTCGGCGACTTACTCTCCGAAGAAGGTGTCCCTGTCTACCTCCCGACGGGTGGCCACGCCGTCTACCTCGACGCCGGCGAGATATTCCCGCACATCCCGAAAGACCAGTTCCCGGGGCAGGAACTCGTCTGTGCGCTCTACCGTGAAGGCGGCGTCCGCGGCGTCGAACTCGGCGGATTCGCGTTCCCCGGAACCGACCGCCCGGACGTCGTCCGTCTCGCTCTCCCGCGGCGGACCTACAGTTACGAACACCTCGAACACATCGCCGAGACGGCGGCGAAGGTGGTGGAGACGGCCGAGGAGTACCACGGCCTCGAAATCGTCGAGGAACCGCCGATGAAGGAACTCCGGCACTTCTCGGCGAAACTCGAACCCGTCTCGAACTAAGCGACGGCGACCGCTGTTCGACGCCGACCGCTGTTTTCGCGTCGTCTTCGTCTCGAATTCGTCGGTTCTGCTCACCGGCCCTCGTAGAGTCGGGTGGCGATTCGTTCCGGCAGTCCGACCTCGGTGACGCGTTCGGCCACGCGGTCGATATCGTACCCGACGCGGTGTTCGTCCACGGCCATCGCGTCGAGGTCCACGACGGCGTAGGCCGCCCGCGGGTCGCCGTCGCGGGGTTGGCCGACGCTCCCGGGGTTGAGGACGATGCCGTCGTCGTAGACGGCGTGACCCTGGACGTGAGTGTGTCCCATGACGAGGAGGTCTTCACCCGAGAGGAGACTGGGGGAGAAATCGTCGGGGTACGTGTAGCGGTCAGGGTCGTTGGGGTGGCCGTGGACGAGTTTGACGTGTCCGTCGAAGACAGTCTGGGTCTTCGGCAGCGACGTCAGCCAGTCGAGTGATTCCGGCGAGAGTTCGTCCCGGGCGAAGTCGACCCCTGCAGCGGCCAGACTGTTGAACCGAAAGCCGGTCCCAGCGGTCACCGCTCGGTCGTGATTCCCCGAGACGGTTGGGACCGAACGCTCCGCGAGTTCGGTTACGCACTCGTCGGGCCACGGATTGTATCCGACCACGTCGCCGGCACAGACGACGTGCTCGACGGGTGGCATGTCCGACAGAACAGCGTCGAGTGCTGGCAGGTTCCCGTGCACGTCCGAAATGACGCCCAGACGCATAGCTACCAGTACGGTCGCGTGATTGAAAAGGTGGTGGCCGGGCTGAAAGCCGGTCGTTCGCTGACTCTCTTACTCGCCGTTGTAGAAGGCCGTTTCCACCGAATCGCCGACGGTCGCCGCTGCGGCACAGACGGCGTGTTCGAACTCGTGGTCGTAGAGTTCGCGGGCGGCGTCGACAGCGTTCTCGGCCGTCAGGTCGAACGCTCGGGGGTCGTCTTCTTCGTAGGTTGCGACGAGTGTGGGTTCGTCGACTTCCTCGACGACGAGGGCGTCCTTGCGGACGATGCCGATGTAGGCTTCGTCTGCGCCGACGACGCCGGCGATACGCGGCGTGTTGTAGTCGTCTTTCTCGTAGTCGAGTGCGAGGAGAATCTCCGCGAGGGCGTCGCGGGGCGTGTAGCCCATGTCGAGTTTCTCTGCGATGGGGTCGACCTGCGACCCGTTGCCGACGACGACGTAGTCGCCACCTTCGCGGACGCAGTTGTAGGCGATGTAGGGGTTGTCAGTCTCCGGGGCGTCGGGCGTCGGCCCGACGGTCAGGGTACCGTCCCGCTCGACGACCTGTCGATTCGGGAAGGACCGAGAGGAGACGCGGTAGGCACCGATTCCGGGACCGACGACGACGAATCGTCCGACGTACATACACGACAATGGATAGAACGAGGGCAAATAGGTGGCGGTTTATGCACGTCTATCCGACAGTGTGTGAGTAGTTGGCATTGAAACCCCGACACGCAACGTTTACAAATACTCGTGAAGTACGAAGTGATGCGAAGTCCCATGGGGTAGTGGCCAATCCTGTTGCCTTCTGGGGGCAACGACCCAGGTTCGAATCCTGGTGGGACTATACTGGTCTCGCGATTCGAACGTCGGGAGGCGACTCCCGGAAGTTCGAATCCTGGTGGGACTATTCTTCCCGTTTCTCACATCCACTCTCAGGGGTTCCGCGCCCCTCGTCTCCACTTGAAACGAAGGGGTAGCTTTCAAAATCCAAAGGGGTTCGTTTCGTGTGGAACAATCGCACGACAGCGGTCGAATCGGTGTCGAGATGACCTTTACAAATCGGCGTCAGCGGTCGACCGTGAGGAGTGCGACGCGTTCTTGGACGAGTGCTGGGATGTCCCCGTCGGCGGCGGTGATTTCGGCCGCGCCGATGTCGAAGAAGTCACAGACTTGGTCTCGGTCGTAGTCGTCGAGCGTCTCTGCCTGTTCGAGGTCCAGACGGTCGAACAGCGCCGTCTCTGCCGCTCCTTCGTCGCCGCCGTCGACGACAATCACGACAGGGAGCGTCCCCTCGGAGACGCCCATCTCGAACGCGCGGTTGATTTGCCGGCGACCGCTGGCGTAGAGGATGAACTCGACGGCGCGGTCACGAGCGATTTCGTTCCCGCGAGCGATGGCACGGTCGGCGAGTTCGACCGCCCGTTCGAGGTGGTCGCGGCCGACGACGAACCGGGCGTCGAACGCTTGAATCGTCGCGCCCGTGTCGTCCGAGATGTCGCCGACGGTGGCGATGAACGCGTCGAGGTCCGAGACGGTCGCTTCTGCTTCGAGGACTCTCATTCGAAATCACCCAGACTCGCCTGTTGGTCGGCCCTGTCTTTCGCCGTTTCGAATCCAGTGTCGTCGGGGACGGCGTCGTCCGGCGCGTCTGACTCGTCGACGTCGTCCATCGAGGGGTCCTTTCGACCTGCCGCTTCGAGAATGTTCTCGGCAGTCTTTCGTCGTCCGCGGAGTGCGGCGAGGATGCGCGACTTGTCCGCCTCTCTGAGGTCGGCGCGCGTTTCGACACCTGCTTCGAACAGTCGCCGGGCACGTTTTCGACCGACGCCGCGGACCCCAGCGAGGTCGAGCAGTTCCTCGCGGACACCGTACTCGACGCGTTTCTTGGCCTCACGCACCGCGTAGACGGCGTCGAGGTCGAGTTCGCTGGCGAGTCGTTCGGCGGCACCGAGCAACCACTCTGCCGTCTCGACTTTCCCGCGGATGTCGCCGGGGCCGACGCCGTACCGCTCCGTGACTCTGTCCTCGTCGGTCTCGCTGACCCAGTCTTCGAGGAGTCGCGCCGTCTTGAGCGCCGAGAGCCAGTCTTCGAAGGCGACGTCCTCGTACTCCGAGGGGACGCGGCCGAGGAATTCGGGTTCGCGCTCGTAGCACAGTTCGGTGTAGGTCTCTCTGTCGCCCGATTTCAGGTACAGTTGGTACATGTCCGGCGTCCGGCAGACGAGGTGGTAGAGGCCGAGCGGCGTCGGATACGTGCGGTCCGATTCGAACTCGTCGTCCGACCCGTCGTTCTCGCCGTCTCCGCCGGCAGTGACCATCTCGCTGGCCTTCTGGAATCCTGCGGTGGCGTCGGACTCTCGTTGTCGTTTGGGATTCGTCTCGCCTTCGAGTGCGCGAAGTTTCTCCGACCGATGTTTCGCCGCCCATTCGAGGCCGTCGATAATCTCGGCGGCGCTCATCGGGTCGAGGTAGAGGCGCGAGACGGTGTGGCCGACCGGGGTTGCCTTGATTGTCTCACCCTCAAATTCGACGAACCCGTTGATTTCGAGGTAGTCGAGGACGCGGTCTGTCACCTGTGCTAACCGCTCGGGGTCGTCGGTCTGCGTCGCGTAGAGCGTCTGGTCGAGGAAGTCGAGGAGGCCCTCGCGGGTGTGGGCGAACCCAGACGCGATGGTTGCGAGCAGGTGCGTCCGAAGGGCGGGTTCGGCCGCGAGTTTCGAGTGCACGTCTTCCGCGTCGGCCCAGATGTACCGCTCGAACAGTTCGTCCCGGGAGTCCGCGTCTTTGGCGAGGAGGACCGCTTCGCCGTAGGGGTCGAGTCCGGGGCGACCCGCGCGGCCCATCATCTGATGGACTTCGAGCACGTCGAGCGGTTTCATGCCGCCGTAGTCACCGTCGTAGCGTTGCCAGTCGCGGACGACGACGCGGCGACTCGGGGTGTTGACGCCGGCGGCGAGCGTGGGCGTCGCGCAGATGCACTTGATGAGTCTGTCGCGGAACGCGTCCTCGACGAGGGTTCGGTGTTCCGACGCGAGGCCAGCGTGGTGGAACGCCGCGCCTTTGGCGACGACTTTTGCGAGGTCTTCCGACGTTTCGGTGTCCGAGATGTCGCGTATCTCGGCCGCGAGTTCCGCGAGTTCACCGCGTTCGTCGCCCGTGATGTACTGCTCTGTCACGTCGGCCATCCGCCGCGCCGCGGACTCGGCGTTCCGCCGCGAGTTGACGAAGACGAGCGACGACCCCTGGTCGTCGGCGTCGTCGCCATCGAGGGCGTCGGCGACGAGTGCAGGCGTCTGTCTGTCGCCGCGGCCGACGGGAACTTCTCGTTGACTCCCGTCGTCGAAGTTGATGGCGTTGCCGTAGTGGACGCCCATCTTCAGGTCGATGGGTCGCCAGTCGGACTGGACGAGTTCGGCGTCCAACCAGTCGGCGACTTCGCCCGCGTTGCCGACAGTCGCCGAGAGCGCGACGACTTGCAGACTCGGGTTGAGTCGCCGGAGTTTCGCCAGCGTGACTTCGAGCGTCGGGCCGCGGTTTCGGTCGTTGACGAGATGGACTTCGTCGGAGACGACGCAGGTCAACTGGTCCATCCACGCCGCGTTGTTGCGGACGAGGGAGTCCACCTTCTCGGAGGTAGCGACGATGATGTCGCGCGACGACAACCACTCGCCACTGGACTCGTAGTTCCCCGTGGAGACGCCCACGTCGATGCCGTACTCCTCCCAGCGTTCGAACTCGGCTTTCTTCTCCGAGGCGAGCGCTCTGAGCGGGACGATGTAAAGCGCTTTCCCGCCGCGGGCGACGCTCGACAGCATCGCGAGTTCGGCGATGAGTGTCTTTCCACTCGCTGTCGGGACGGCGGCGACGAGGCTCTCGCCG
>NZ_LOPV01000428.1 GCF_001469865.1 Haloferax profundi | reverse complement strand
GTCAGGCCGGCCTCGACGGCCTCGGCCTGCGGCGGGTACAGTTCCTCGATGCCCTCGTCGTGGAGGGCCTCGGAGACACCCGCTGGCAGGCCCGTCAGGTCCGCTGTTCGCATTGCGTCTCTCTTGGACCGTCTTTCGGTTTAAGCCATCGGGTCGTGGTGACCGACAGAATCGAGTCGGGGTGCGTCGGCAGGGCTATGTACGGCCCGGCGGAAAGTGGCGATATGAGAGTCGAGTACGACCGTGACACCTGCATCGGTATCTTCCAGTGTGTCGACGAGTGGGACGCGTTCCAGAAGAACCTCGACGACGGGAAGGCCGACCTCGAAGGCGCAGAAGAGACCGACGACGGCGTGTTCGTCCGCGAGGTTCCCGAAGACGCCGAGTTCGACGCGAAGTTCGCGGCCCGCGTCTGTCCCGTCGAGGCCATCCGCATCGTCGACGACGACGGCGAGCAACTCGTCCCCTGACGACGCCGGTCGATGTCTTCTCCTGTGAGGCCGCTGAACTGTGAGAGAGCTATCCGTGGTGACTGTCCCCGAACCCCTTCGTTTCGACTGGAGATTCGCCCGACGACAGACTGTAAGGGTTTAAGCGCAGGGGGCAGTAACCGTGTCATCATGAGCCAAGCGACGAAAATCGTGCTCGGTACCATCGGCGTGTCGGCCCTCCTGGCCGTCGTGTTCGTCGGTATGAGCCTCGCCTGAGGAGATGTTCGAGACGCGCACGCTGCCGTCGGACCTCGAATCGATTCGCGACGAGTACGCACCAGACGCACTCGTCGTCGACGTGGCCGGGGACTTCGACACCATCCCCCCGGAGGCCGCCGAGAATCTCGGCCTCGTGGTCGAGTCACTCTCACCGGCGGCGTACCCTCAAGAGTGGCTACCAGCAGACGCGCCGCAGGCGCTTCGACGGTACGCCTCGTCGGACTTCACCATCGGGATGCCTGGTGACGGAACCGTCACGTGGACTCGGCAAACTACGCCACCGACAGTCCTCGTGAAGTACCGCGCGAAGGGGACGCCGGAGGACTTCCTGGACTTCCTCGTCGCCGAGGCACTCGTCCAGGCTGGCACCGACGACGTACCCGAACACTTCCTGCCGTTCTTCGGCGAGCAGTATCGTGACCTCGCGGACGCGGTGCCACTCGGTCCGAACGACGTGTATCAGGTCGCTGCCGCACTCTACGAGGGGTGGGTCGGCCTCCACACGCGCGACGAGTTCGCGTCGTGGGAGGGCCGCCACGACCGACTGTACGACGCGTGGGTCGACGCGGGCGAACGACTCGACGACAGACTCGCGAACCTCCCGCGACTCGTGGCCACGGGCCGACTGTCGTTCGCCGAGGCGACCGAGTTCGCCTGTTCGGCCATCAAACACGGCCGCGACCTTCCTGCGCCGTTCGCGGCGCTGGATACGGCCGCCTACGTCGACCACGGCCCGACCTACGCGGTCCGGTGGGCGCAAAAGACGTTCGAGCAGTTAGCCGACGCCGGCGACGACCGTAATTCGCCCGAGTAGAACTCGGTCAGAAGGCTGTTTTACACGCCGCTGCAAGAGTGTCTTCCCGATGTCTGTTCGTTAGAAGTCGGTCGTGACGGTTCCGTCTTCGTGGAGGTCCACGACACCGTCGAACAGGTCGCGGAATCGCTGGAGTGTCTCTTCGTCGTGGACTTCTTTCGAGAGATGGAAGAGACCGACTGCGTCGTACTCGTCGAGAAGAGCCAGAATGCGCTTCGTGGCCTCGAACGCGCGGTCCACGTCGGCGTAGTAGGCCATCTCGGTCACCGAATCCACGCTGAGTCGGAGTTTCCCGTCGTGGCGTTCGAGGAACTGTCGCGTCTTTTCGACGATTGCGTCTAAGTCGTCCGGGGCGGCGACGTAGTAGATATTCTCGCCGCTCCGTCGAGAGTAACCGCGTTCGATAGAGAGTGTGTCGAGGATGGTCGCACGGGACTCGTCCACTTCGTAGTGCTCTAACTTCTGTTCGACTTCTCGCGCGGTGGTCCGCGTCGAGACGACGAGGAAGTTGTCGGTGTCGACTTTGAAGAAGTCGGTGTCGATGCGGTCAGTCTCGCCGATACTCGGATGAAGAAGCAAGATACCTGTCCCGCCCGAAATCGTCTCGGGCGTCTCTTCGATGGCGAGCTCGTAATCCATACCCAAAGCAGATACTCAGCGAACTTAATCCTTCATGCCATTTCGCCCCGCTCGGGGCAGAATCACACGGCCACGTGGTGTTCTCGTCGGCAGAACGGTCGGGCGAGACAGACGCTCAGTACAGCGTGTCTGCCGTCGCCGCACCGATGACGCTGAACACCGCGCCGACACTCGTCGCTTTGAGCGTGATGCGGAGGACGGCGAGGTCGAGTTCGAGGCCGAACGCGTCGAACAGGACAGTTCCCGACACGTCAGACAGGAACGTTCCCGGCGCGTCGAACGCGAGTGCGAGGATGAACACCGAGAGGTACGAGACGCTGATGAGCGAGATGAACCGAATCGGGATACCGCCGACTTCTTTTTCTTTGTCCGGGTCCCGGTCGTCTGCCTTGTAGAGTGCGCCATACCCGACAGCGAGGACGATGACGAACGTGAGAATGGCTTGGACGAGAGACATCCCTCGCGCGAGCACCCACACCTCCTCGGTCACGACGAACGGTCCCGCGAGGAGGAACCCGCCGACGACCTGCTGTGCCGTGTCGGCGAGGGCGAATCGGCGGCGTACTCCGACCATACTCCGGTCGTAGCGACGGCAGTAATTAAATGGCGTGCCTCCGCTGGGTGTCGTCTTCCGACTGCACCGTCACTATCTCCCGACCGTGCTTCGAACCCATTTTGTCCTCCCACGCCGTGGTGCGAATATGAGCGTTCGCGACGAGTTCGACGCCTGGGCGGCCGATGGCCGCGACAAAGGGATGGAGGACCGACACTGGCACACGGCGAAACACGCCCTCGCCCGGATGCCGGTCGAAGAAGGCGACAGCATCGTCGACCTCGGAACCGGCAGTGGCTACGCCCTTCGGGCCCTCTCCGACACGAAACACATCGGCCGTGGTGTCGGCCTCGACGGGTCGCCGGAGATGGTTCAGAACGCCCGCGAGTACACCGACACCGAGAACATCACGTACCTCGTCGGCGACTTCGACGACCTGCCCTTCGCCGACGACAGCGTCGACCACGTCTGGTCGATGGAGGCGTTCTACTACGCGCCCGACCCACACCACACGCTCGAAGAGGTCGCTCGCATCCTCAAACCCGGCGGCACCTTCTACTGTGCGGTCAACTACTACGAAGAGAACGTCCACTCCCACGAGTGGCAGGACAACATCTCCATCGAGATGACGCGGTGGTCCCACGAGGAGTACCGGCAGGCGTTCCGCGACGCGGGTCTCTACGTCGCCGAACAGGATTCGATTGCAGACATGGATATCGAGATTCCACCCGCAGACGAGTTCCCGACCGACAGTTGGGAGACGCGCCAAGACATGGTCGACCGCTACCGGACCTTCGGAACGCTGCTCACCGTCGGCGTCGCACCCTAACGCGTCTTCTTCTTCCTGCGCACGTCGCTATTTGACCGCTGTCGCCCACGGAGCGTCTCACTCGACGACGTGTGCCGCGTCGGGGTCGAATCCGACGACGAGTTCCTGACCCACCTCGTACGTGGTGTCGCCGTCGTCCGCGACGACGACGGTCAGTTCGGTCTTCTCCCAGTCGAGGCCGAGACGGGTGGTCGCACCCTGGAACTCCGTGCCGGTGATGGTTCCACGAATCTGGTTCGTCTCGGTCCCGGTCCGGAGGTTCTCCGGGCGGACGCAGAACGTGAGTGACTCACCGACTGATTTGTCGACACCCTCGAGGGTGAACGAGTGCCCGTCGACCTCGACGACGACGCCCTCTGGGTCCAGTCGAGACTCCACGACGTCGCCGGGCGAAGCTCGCTGGCCCGTCAGACTGCGTCTGACGACACCGTGGAAGACGTTGTTCTCGCCGACGAACTCTGCGACGAACTCGGTGTGGGGCCGATGGTACACGTCGCGGGGTTCACCGACCTGCTCGACGCGCCCACGGTTGAGGACGGCGACGCGGTCAGAGACTGCCAGTGCTTCCGATTGGTCGTGGGTGACGTAGACTGTCGTGACGCCGAGTTCCGACTGGATGCGCTTGACCTGTTGACGGAGTCGCTCACGCAGGCGGGCGTCCAGCGCCGACATTGGTTCGTCGAGGAGGAGGATGTCCGGACCGGGTGCGAGGGCGCGCGCGAGGGCGACACGCTGTTGTTGCCCGCCGGACAGAGAGTCGGGGTCGCGGTCTTCGAACCCCGCGAGATCCACGAGTTCGAGGAGTTCTGCGACGCGTTCGTCGCGGGTGACGCCTCCCGGAGGGTCCACGAACCTGAGACCGTAGGCGACGTTCTCGCCGACGCTCATGTGCGGGAACAGCGCGTAGTTCTGGAAGACGACGCCGACCCCCCTCGCTTCGGGTGGAACCCCGTCCATCGACTCGCCGTCGAAGCGAACCGTGCCCGCAGTCGGCGACTCGAATCCGGCGATACAGCGGAGCGTCGTCGTCTTCCCACATCCGGAGGGGCCGACGAGCGTGAAGAACTCGCCATCGTCGACGGTGAGTGACACTGAATCCAGTGCCGTCGCCGTCCCGTAGCGCTTCGACACGCCGTCGAGTTCGAGTTTCACAGGTTGTCCTCCGGGGTCACGTCTCTCAGTCTTCTGGCGACGGGTAAAACTCTCCGCCTCCTCGGATGGCCTCTTCGCCCCGTTCGGCCGCTTCACACTGGCCGAGTTCTCCGGTCGATTTCGCTGGCCACTCATAGTTCACCCCACCGGCCGCCGAATCGGTCGACGACGAAGAAACTCACCGACGTGACGAGGAGGAGGACACATCCCATCGCCGTCGCGGGACCGAGTCGGCGACCCAGTAGTCGCTCGACGGCGACGGGCATGGTGTACCGACCAGCGCCTTCTGCGAGGATAATCGTGGAGTCGAACTCGCCGATGCTGATGGCGACGGCGAAGGCCGCGCCCGCGACGACGCCAGTCCAGACGAGAGGCAGTTCTACGTCGAAGAGTGCGCGGGTTCGGGTCGCCCCGAGACTCCGCGCCGACTCCACGAGTCGGTCGTCGAGGCGAGAGAACAGCGGTGCGACGTTTCGCGTGACGAACGGATACGCGCCGACTGCGTGGGCGGCGACGATAGCGAGTGCACCAGTCACGCGGATACGCGTGCCGAACACGTCGACACCGAAGACCAGACCACGCAGGAGGCCGAGGCCGACGACGATTCCCGAGACGGCGAAGGGGGCCATCGCGAGGGCGTCGATGAGCGTCCGTCCACGGTAGCGTCGGGTCGTGAGGATGGCCATCGTCACACCCATCGGAACGGCGACGAGGAGCGTTCCAGCCGCGAAGAGGAGCGAGTTCCAGATTGCGGGCAGCGGCTTGACTTGATACGTCGCTCCCGTCGCCTGTCGTTCGGCGAGGAAAGCGTAGTGTTCGAGGGTGAGTCCACCGTCGGCACCGGTGACACTCGCGAGAATCATGCTGGCGATGGGGACGATGAACACGAGGCCGACGACGACGGTGTACGCGGCGATACCGACGGTCCGAAGCGCGGACTTCGGCGACCACGTCGTCGGCACGACTGACTGGCGTGGAAGCGGATTCGCCGCCCCGCCCGCGGCGCGCTGTCTCCCCTCGTAACTGAGGTACGCCGCCGTCAGCGTGAGCGAGATGACCGTCTCGATGACGGCGAGACTCGCTGCCTCGGCGTACGCGAGGTCACGGACCTTCGCGAAGACGAACACCTCGATGGTCGCCAGTTGGAACCCGCCGAGTGCGAGGACGATGGGGAACGACGCGAAGGTGAAGATGAACGTCAGCGTCGCGCCGATACCGACCGATGGGAGGAGTTGCGGGAGGACCACGTCGCGGAACGCGCGGCGGGGATTCGCACCGAGGGAACGAGCAGTCTCGACGGCGCGAGCGTCGACGCTCTCCCACGCGGCAGTCACGACGCGAGCGACGAGCGGTGCGTTGTAGAAGGCGTGCGCGATGATGATGGCTTCGAGCGTGAACAGCAGTTCGACTGGGGGGAGGCCGACGGCGGTGAGCGCACGGTTGAGCGTCCCGTTGCGCCCGAACGTCGCCACGAACCCGATAGCGACCATGATGGAGGGCATGACGAACGGGAGGATGGTGAGCGAGCGAAGCGTCTCACGACCCGGGAACTCGAAGCGGGCGAACAACCACGCCGCCGGGAGGCCGAGGGCGAGACTGGCGAGCGTCGAGTAGAACGCCTGCTTCGCCGTGAACCAGATGATGTCGACGAGGTAGAACTCGCTCGTTAGAATCTCGGTGAGAGGTTCGAGCGTGAACGCACCGTCGTCGACGACGGCGTCGACGAAGACAGTCGCGACGGGGTAGTAAAAGAGGACGAAGAGGACGACGGCGGTGAGGACTGCGACGAACGAGAGCAGTCGCTGTTCGAGGGTTCGGGTGACCCACCGAATCGGCGTCCGTGTCGCGTCAGTGAGTGTGTCGATGGTACTCACGTCGTCTCACCCTGAAACCCTGACACTGCGGTCACCTGAGGGTTCGGGTCTCTCGGTGGCCACGGTGTGGGCTCACTTGCTGGCGAACTCCTGGGCCCACGCGTCGGTCCAGTCGCTCAGGTTGTCCTTGAGACGGTCGTACGAGAACGTGACTGCCTCCGGGGGTTCGTGGGCGTACTGTGCGAAGTCTTCGGGAAGTTCGGCGTTCGTCGTCGCCGGGAATTGGACGTTGCGCACGGCGATTTCGGCTTGCACCTCGGGGCGAAGGACGAAGTCCATGAACTCGGTGGCTAAGTCGGGTTCGGTGGCGTCGGCGAACGTCGCCATCCCCTCGGGGTTGGCGTAGCCCTGGTCGTTCAGGAAGCGAATCTGGTGTTTCGCCAGGTCTTCGCCGGATTGGTTGGCGTACACCTGGTCGGTCGAGTACGAGACGACCATCGGTGCTTCGCCGTTGGAGTAGGCGGTGTACGAGTCGGCCCAGTTGCCGAGGACGCGAACGTCGTTTTCCTTCAACTGCGCCCAGTAGTCGAGATAGCCGTCTTCACCCTTCGCGTCGATAGTGTGGAGCAAGAACGCCTGCCCCGTCGCCGACGACGTTGGGTTCTGTGCGAGGAGTGCGCCTGCGTATTCGGGTTCGAGCAGGCCGTCGAACGTCTCCGGGGCGGTGAAGGCTCCGTCTTCGCCTTGCGTCTCGTCGTAGACGAGCGAGATGTATCCCGTGTCGTAGGGAATCGCGCGGCCCTGTGGGTCGAATTCGAGTTCTTCGTTCACGTCGCCGCGGCGCGAGAGTCCCTCGGCCGGGGTGAACAGTGCCTCGTCGAGTTTATCGTCGATACGGACGAGCATCTGCGCGTCGAGGCCAACGTAGAGGTCTGCTCCGGACTCGACACCGCGGAGTGAACGCTCGATGTAGTGGTTCACGCCGGCCTCGGGTGTCTGCCACTCCAGCGTGGCGTCGAACTCGGACTCGAACTCGTCTTTCAGCCAGACGCCGGGGCTCGTACTCGGTGCGTCGACGAACGACGCGTAGGTTCCGACGGTGAGCGTCTGGTCGCCGCCGTCGACTGTCGTCCCTTGCGTGG
>NZ_LOPV01000427.1 GCF_001469865.1 Haloferax profundi | reverse complement strand
GGTCGAGCCATTGATGGCTTGGTACCGAAACGACATCTATACTGAACGGCCGTCGTCGTGGAGTGAGTGGGTCGAGGCGGCAGGCGAGGTGTCTGCAAACGAATCGATGCAGGGCTACGTCATCCAGTCCGGACAGACGAACAACGCGGATACCCAGATGACACAGTACCTCTGGCAGAACGACGTCAGTATCTACGGAGGTCCGTCTGATGGAATCGAGGTGCAACTCGACAACGGTGATAATCGAGAGGCTGCCGTCGAGACGTTCGAATGGATACAATCGATGGCTGAACACTCCCCGAATGGCTCTGGGTGGGGATGGGGCGATGCAATTGGCGCACTTCAACAAGAAAACGCCGCAGCCATTGCCAGCGTCGGTGGGCTTCCTGTGTTGACGATTCAGGGTAACCGTCCCGACCTCGTCGAAAACCTCAGCCCGATGGGCTTCCCGGTCCCGGATGGTGCCG
>NZ_LOPV01000426.1 GCF_001469865.1 Haloferax profundi | reverse complement strand
GCGGTTCTACGATTTCGTCCTGTCGGCACCACTGTTCCAGTTCCCACCCACCAAAGAACAGCTCGATGCACCCGAAGTGACCGAAAATGAGGTCATCCAGCAGTTCCCCGAAGTGATGGAGCTTGTCCGCAACAACTGGGATGCGTTCACCACCGTTCTCGCGACGGGTGACGGTGGGGCACCGAATATCGTTGCCGCTGACGCGTACAGTGAACAGCTCTT
>NZ_LOPV01000425.1 GCF_001469865.1 Haloferax profundi | reverse complement strand
CGGCGTGTTTCGTCCCGATGTTCGTGTTCTTCCTCGTCGTGTGGGTAATCCCAATCATCTACGCACTGGGAATGAGTCTGTTTTCGGCCCCGGTTCGAAATCCCGAATTCGTCGGGCTCGGTAACTACACCGCGCTACTTGGGAGCGGAGAGTTCTGGGGATTCCTCTGGAACAGCATCGTCTATGCAGTCGCGACGACCGGCCTTAGTCTCGTCATCGGGCTCGGTCTTGCACTCGTGATCAATCAAAAAATCCGTGGTGGCGACGCGCTG
>NZ_LOPV01000424.1 GCF_001469865.1 Haloferax profundi | reverse complement strand
CTCGCACGGCTCCAAGCCATCGACCCTGACCTCTACGAGCGAGCACGGGTCGAAGGAGCAACGACGTGGCAAGCGTTTCGAGACATCACGTTCCCACACCTGCGTGGAGCTATCTTGATCATCCTGCTCGTTCGGGGCATCTGGATGTTCAACAAGTTCGATATTATCTACCTCTCGACTCGGGGAGGACCACTTCAGCAGACGACCACACTCCCGATCCGAGTCTACCAAATCGCGTTCAGCGAAGTCAACTTCGGTATGGCGACGGCACTGGCTGGAATCATGTTCTTCCTCTTAGCCCTCGTCGCGGTGGTCTACTTCCGCGCATTCGCCCCAGAACAGGAGGTTGCATAACATGGCAACATCGAAATCACGAACGAACGGACTCGTCTCGCACGACACCCAGAAGCGACTCCAGCGGATTGCCGTCTACCTAACGGCACTCCTCATCTCGGTGTTCACCATCATTCCAGTGTACGTGATGGTGGTCATCGCGATTCAGTCGCCCGCAACCACCTTCGCTGGTGGACGAGTGAACCTTCTCCCGACTGAACCGTCGCTCCGAAACTTCGTCGTCCTCCTTGGCTCGACCGACACTGTCCGATACTTCGTCAACAGTCTCATCGTGACTCTCGGGTCCACGATCCT
>NZ_LOPV01000423.1 GCF_001469865.1 Haloferax profundi | reverse complement strand
CTATCGCTGTCGCTGCAGGCTACGGCTTGACACGATTCGACTTCACCGGGAAGTCACTGGCAGCGCGAGCAGTGCTGTTCTCGTACATGTTCAGCCCGATCGTGCTCGCAATCCCACTGTACGTCGTGTTCTCGACGCTCGGACTGCTGAATAGTCATTTCGCACTTACACTTGCGCTGACTGCCATCTCCGCCCCGTTCTGCATCTGGTTGATGTGGCAGTACTTCCAGACCGTCCCAATCGCACTCGAAGAGTCTGCCTGGGTCCGTGGCGCGAGCCGATGGCGCACGGTCAAAGACGTCGTCTTACCCGTCGCCCGACCAGGCTACATCTCCTCTGCAATCTTCGCGTTTGCTGTCGCGTGGAACGACTTCACCATGGCTCGTGTCGTGATGAGTCGAGACGAGATGTACACGATTACCGTCGGTGCGTCGCTGTTCTTAGACCGCGTCAGCATCGGTTGGGGTGAGACGATGGCCGTCTCGCTTCTCATCGCCCTCCCGCCGTTCCTCATTGCACTGTTCCTGCAACGATACCTCCTCCAGGGCTTCAGCGTTGGAGGCCTCGAATAATGGCAACTAGCATCCACTTAGACACCGTCAGAAAGGAGTTTCGCACCCTCGGAAATACCCACGTCGCCGTCGACGACCTCTCACTCGACATCCCCGAAGGTTCGTTTACGACCTTCGTTGGACCGTCAGGGTGTGGGAAGACGACGACATTGCGCATGTTAGCTGGGCTAGAGACGCCCACATCCGGGACCGTATCGTTCGGTGACGAGGATGTGACCGATCTCCCACCACAAGAACGCAACGTCTCGATGGTGTTCCAGTCGATCGCACTCTACCCCCACATGTCTGTCCGGGAAAACATCGGGTACGGACTGAAGATACACGGTGTTCCGAAATCCGAACGAGACGAACGCATCGACGAGGCGGCGGAAGTCCTCCAAATCGAACAGCAACTGGAGAAGATGCCGTCCGAACTCTCCGGCGGTCAGCAACAACGTGTTGCACTCGGTGGGGCGTTTGTCCAAGACCCGGACGTGCTCCTCTTAGACGAGCCGATGTCTGACCTCGACGCGAAGCTCAAGTCTGACCTTCGTGTCGAAATCCAGCGACTGCACCAAGAACTCGACACGACGGTTGTCTACGTCACTCACGACCAAACTGAGGCGATGACGATGAGCGATCAAGTCGTCCTTCTCCGTGAAGGTGAACTCGCCCAGGTAGACCCACCGAAACGGCTGTTCGACTACCCCAACTCCGAGTACGTCGCCCAGTTCATCGGCATGCCATCGACGAACGTCGTCGAGTGTTCTGTGACCGAACAAAACAGTGTGACCTCGCTCGAAGGCCCGGGTCTGACGGTCCCACTCCCGGCCGAAGTCAAACCACCTGCCTCCGATTCCGTCCGGTTAGGAATTCGACCCCAGTATCTCGAGGTCGGGTCTACGGGCTCATGCACACTCACAGTCGATGTCGAAGTCATCGAGACGCTTGGCACCGAATCCGTCGTTCACGGCCGCCTCGCTGATGGAACGAACTTCGACGTCGTCAGCGACGCAGTCGACGACGTATCTGCTGGTGACAAGCTCGACGTGTCGTTCGATATCTCAGATGCATTCGTCTTCGGCGATGACGGAGACACGATTCTCTTTGGAGCAGAACGAGCTGAGGAGACGTCGGTCACTGGTTCGACTGGAGGCATCGCTTAATGAGCGGTGTCGACGAGGAAGCCACCCAGTCCACGTCCGAGAC
>NZ_LOPV01000422.1 GCF_001469865.1 Haloferax profundi | reverse complement strand
GACAGCGGACACTGCTACACAACACCTCCCGCTAGATGGCGTTCGAGTACTCGAACTTGGGCACATCATTGCTGGGCCATTCTGTTCGATGATTCTCGCTGACCTTGGCGCAGACGTCATCAAAGTCGAACACCCTAACGGCGGTGACCTCATCCGTGGGTCGTCACCCGTCGGAAACAGTTCGTTCAACTACGTCAATCGAGACAAACGCAGCATCACGCTCAACCTCAAATCAGACGCGGCGCTCGAGGCTTTCTTTGATCTCCTCGAAGAAACGGACGTCCTCGTCGAGAACTATGCACCAGGAACCGCAGAGCGTCTGGGAATCGGCTACGAGAGCTTGAAACAGACGTACCCTGGACTCGTCTACTGCTCCATCAAGGGATTCAATCCAGGCCCATACGAGTCGTACCCTGCTCTCGACCCGATCGCCGAGGCACTTTCGGGGATGATGAGTGTCACTGGACACGAAGATATGCCCCCTGTTCGCTCTGGGACGAGTATCGCAGACATGGCTGCATCGTTCTACGGTGCTATCGGGGTTCTTGGAGCGCTGTATCGCCGCAATCAGACCGGTATCGGCTCGAAAGTCACTGCACCACTGTTCGAATCGACTGTTTCGATGATGGGCTACTGGCTTGCATACACTGAAGCCTACGACGATGTCCCCGGGCCAATGGGTGCGTCACATCCGAATTGGGCACCATACGACGTGTTCAAGACTAGTGACGAGGAGTGGGTCTTCATCGGACCATCCGGCGAGAGACAGTGGGAAGCCCTCTGTACTGCGCTGGGTCTCGACCTACACACCGACGACCGGTTTGCCACGCTCGTCGACCGT
>NZ_LOPV01000421.1 GCF_001469865.1 Haloferax profundi | reverse complement strand
TAGCCAATCGACGAGCTCATGGACATACTGAAAGCCGAGTGTCGGTCGTACACTGCGTCGACTCTCGTTGACGAACTCCGCGAGGCAGGTGTCCCAGTTGCGAAAGTTAACTCGATGGACGAAGTGGCGGAAGACCCCCACCTCGAAGCGACGGACTTCTTCACTGAAGTCAGTACGGCAGAAGGGACAGACCGCGTAGTCAACGTCCCACGGTTCCCCGTCGTTTCGAGTGGTTTCGACCGCGTCGAATCGAACGACCCGCCGAAGCTCGGTCAACACACAGAAGCGATTCTCTCCTCGATTGGCTACGATGAGTCCGATATCGACACCCTCCGTCGCGAAGGGGGCGTCTAGATGGAGGATACTGAACCGGTCTTGCTCGATGTAACCTGCCGCGAAGGGGAACAACGCCCCGGCTGTTCGTACTCGACTGAGCAGAAGGCAGGTGCCGTTCGCGCACTCGATGGACTTGGTGTCGAATACGTCCAAATCGGGTTCCCCGTTGCAGGGCCACAAACCGGAGAGGTTTGTCAACGGGTAGATGTCGACACAAAACTCACCGGCATCGCTCGAGCAGTGCCACGAGATATCGAAGCCGCAGTAGACGCTGGTGTCGACGTTATCGACGTCTTCGCACCGACGAGTGAGAAACAACGAACCGAACTCCTCGGAAAAGACGAAGACGAGCTTCTGTCGTTGGTTGGCGAAACAGTCGACACCGCCCACGAGACCGGCCTCGAAGTCCACTTCACCGCGATGGACGGGTTCAGAACCGACCCTACATTCCTCGACGTGGTCTTCGATTCGATAGACGCGGAATATCTCACAATAGCAGATACGGTCGGTGTGAAGACGCCGTTCGAGGTCACGTCTTTCCTCGAAGAACTCTCGACGTCCCCTGAGCGCCTTGGTGTCCACTTCCACGACGACCTTGGTGTCGCCACTGCGAACGCTCTCGCTGCCGTTGCATACGGCGTGCAAAAAGTAGACGTCTCGGTGGCAGGGATTGGTGAGCGAGCAGGAAACGTACCTATCGAGGAGTTTGTCGTCGCAGCAGCAACCAGCGGTCTGATATCGCTCCCTGAGATCAACGAGTCAGAACTCATTCCGAGTGCGAAGAGCGTTCTTGCAGCACTCGGCGAGTCAGTGCCAGATGAGAAGTCCATTCTCGGAACAGACGTGTTTTCGCACGAGTCTGGGCTTCACACGGCGGCGATGCTCGACGACCCATCAACGTTCGAACCGTTCGACCCATCGACGTTCGGGGGGTCACGGAACTTGTACTTCGGACGGCAAACTGGTGCAGGAGCGGCACGGCGGTTGTTGAAACGTACCGACGTGAAGCCAACTGAGGAACGCGTTGAGAGCCTTCTTGCGGCACTACATGGGCTTGACGAACCGGTTCTAACCGAGGAGGCGGTAGTTATCGCTCGGAATCTCTGAACTCCAAATATACTATTTATTTTCGTTCACTGGCAACCGATCAAGATGGCAACGAACTCATGAATCAATCCAAACCCGGCCATTATGAGCGCGTCCATATCTCCGGTGTCGTCGTCCCGCCCCTAACAAAAGAAGACGAAGACTGGTAGAGCTACTGAGAAAACTCCTGGGTCAGTCTCTGTGGAACGATTCGTCACCATACATCTCTCGAAGCTTTTGGAACTGTTCGTGTTGCTCACGGGCGTTCGGTGTCTGGTTTTCGTACGTATACTCGAACATCGAATCGGGGTCTGGTTCGTACGATTCCATTCGTTCGACAGCCTCCGCGAGCGTCTCGGTGATCTCGCTGTCGATGGTCTCGATACGTTCGTCGTCGACG
>NZ_LOPV01000420.1 GCF_001469865.1 Haloferax profundi | reverse complement strand
GGACGTGTCGTCAACAGTCAAGTTGACAACCGCAGACGGGCCCTTCTCAACCGTACCGGTAGTTACGGTAGGGTTAGAGGCCGCGGCAGCAGCAGTGCCCGTGAACGCGATGGACCCGGCAAAGACCGAGAAGACCATCAGCGCAGCGAGCAAAACCGCGCGAAGTTGTTTGTGCTTTGTCATTGTTATAGATGGTTCTATAATCGGCGAAGCAGCTTTCCACCCAACGACGCCCGAGGGTAGGTTCGGGCGGGGGGTTACTCGCTGAGATCACCTTGGGTAGGGGTACGCCCTCAGGTATCTGTTCACATTATAAATGCTTTGTGTATCTTATTGGTATCAATACACTTGGATATTGTAGTAATTCAAAAATATCGACACGATTGTTGCGTCGAGTCGTGCGTCAGTGAAAAAGAAAGGCAGACGGGGTACGTCGTCCGTGGAGACGCTTACTCGGGGGACTCGAAGTCGGCGGGGAGAACCTCGATTTCGTGGCCGTCGGGGTCCTTCGTGAACGCGTAGCGGTCGTCGCAGGACTCGGGGTCGCGGTAATCTTCGGCCTCGCGCTCCATCAGGTCGTCCCAGTAGTCGTGCAGGTCGTCGGCGCGGACGGCGAGGTGGCCCCACGCGTCGCCCATCGTGTAGGTTCGGCCGTCGTAGTTGTAGGTGAGTTCGACTGCCATCGCTTCCTCGGAGGCACCTTCGGGTTTCATGAAGTAGTTCGCGAAGGTGTCGGACTCCCAACGGCCAGTGTGTTCGTACTCGAACTTCCGAGTCCAGAAGCCGAGTGCCTCGTCGGCGTCTTCGACACGAATCATCGTGTGGTCGAGACTCCACTTGGCACCCTGTTCGCGCTGGACGATTTCGACTTCGTGGCCGTCCGGGTCCTTGACGAACGCGTAGCGCCCCCCACAGGACTCGGGGTCGCGGTAGTCTTCGACGCCCTCGTCCATGAGTTGCTGGTAGGCCTCTTCGAGTTCGCCCTCGGGGACGCGAACCGCGATGTGACCCCAGGCGTCGCCCATCTCGTAGGTGTTGTCACCGTGGTTGTAGGTGAGTTCGAGGACAGCACCCTCTTCGTGGAGGTCCTTCGGGCCGAGATAGACGTTGGTGAACGTGTCTGCCTCCCAACGACCCTTCTCCTCGTAGTCGAGGTGCGTCGTATACCAGTCGAGCGACTCGTCGAGGTCTTCGACACGAATCATGACGTGGTCGAGGATTCCGGACATACCCATTGGATGTGTCGCGGCGGCGAAAAACGTACCGAACGCGGAACCCCTCGTCGGTCGTTGGCACGCGCCGTCTCTCGGGGGGTAGCGTCGTTACGTGCCGCATAAGTACTCGCCGCCATTACGATTCGGTCGTGCCCTCCGTCCCCAATCCCGTCCGACTCCTCATCGTCGGAATCGGACTCGCGCTCTCCCGTGTCGGCCTCCTCGACAGGGAGCGTGCTGTCCGGACTGCAGACCTCGCGTGGCCACGTGTCGTCACCGGAATCGCCAGGATGTCGAAGAACGCGGTGGACGTGGCGATGGTCGGTATCGCGTCGGGGACGGTCGCGATTACTGGCGTCGGCTTCGCCGGGCCGTTCTGGGGACTCGCCTTCGCACTCGGCGGCGGTATCGCGGGTGGGACAATCGCACTCGTCTCACAGCGGTTCGGTGCCGATGCAATCGAATCACTGGGACTCGCAGTTCGGTCGAGCGCACTCCTCACCGTCGTGGCGACACTCCCCGTCACAGCGCTCTTTTGGCTATTTCCCACCGAACTCATCTCGCTTCTTAGTAGCAATGCCGAAGCCATCGACCTCGGAGCGAAGTACCTCCGAATCGTCGGCCTCGGTGTCCCCTTCGCCGGTTTGAACCTCATCGGGAGTCGGGTGCTCGTCGGGTCCGACGACGCGTACACCGCCATGGTCCTCCGCGCGAGCGGTGCCATCGTGAACATCGTCGTCAACGCAGCCCTCATCTTCGGCCTCGGGATGGGTGTCGAAGGAGCGGCGCTCGGAACGGTCCTCTCGAACATCGTCGTCACCAGTGCGTTCGTGATTGGCCTGTCGCGCGGAACGCTCCCCGGCATCGGCGCGTTCCCCGTCACCATCGACCCGTTCGGTCCCTTCGTCGACTTCGCGACGCTCCGCGACCTGGTCGAAATCGGCCTCCCCGTGATGGGGCGAAACCTCGTCTGGACCGTCGCGGAGTTCCCCATGCTCGCCATCCTCGACAGTTTCGGCCCCGACGTGGTCGCAGCGTTCGTCATCGCCCGGCGTATCTGGGGCATCATGAACACGCCGGGATGGGGATTCGGCCTCGCGTCGTCGAGCCTCGTCGGCCAAGCACTCGGCAAGAACGACGAGACACTGGCAGAAGCCTACGGGAACGAAGTCATCCGCTTCGCCGTCGCCACGTACCTCGTGTCCGCCGTCCTCGTCGCGCTATTTGCCCGGCCAATCGTCCTCGGGTTCGTCAACGACCCCTCTGACCCGGCCGTGCCAATCGCGGTCGACCTCGTCTACGTCGCCTGTTTCGCTGTCGTCTTGCAGGGTGTCTCCGGCGGGTCAGCGGGTCCGCTCGACGCCAGCGGCGACACCCGGTGGACCTTCGGCAGTCAGTTCGTCGGGATGTTCCTCGGGTCGATTCCGCTCGCGTACATCGGGTCGGTCACGTCGCTCGGCCTCGTCGGCCTCTATCTCGCGTTCGTCGCGGAGACGTCGATTCCGGCGGCGCTCAACTACTATCGGTTCCGAACCGGGCCGTGGAAAGCGGTGAGTCGGAACTACCGTCCCGAGGCGACCGCAGACGACTGAC
>NZ_LOPV01000419.1 GCF_001469865.1 Haloferax profundi | reverse complement strand
AAGTACAGGCGGGCGGCGCAGAGAGCAACGTCGCCGTCGCGGCGGCGCGACTCGGCCGCGACGCCGCGTGGTTCTCGAAACTGCCCGACTCACCGCTGGGTCGCCGTGTCGTCGGTGAACTGCGAAGCCACGGCGTCGACACCGAGGGCGTCGTCTGGGACGACGACCACCGGCAGGGGCTCTACTACCTCGAACACGGTGTCTCGCCTCGCCCGACGAACGTCGTCTACGACCGCGCAGACGCCGCAGTGACGACGCTCGAAACGACCGAAGTCGACCTCGAAGCCGTCCGCGACGCAGACGTGTGTTACACCAGCGGCATCACGCCCGCACTCTCGGAGACGCTCCGAGCGACCACCGCAGACGTGCTCGCCGAGGCGCAAGACGCCGGGACGACCACGGCGTTCGACCTGAACTACCGGACCAAGCTCTGGGACCCGGCCGCCGCCGCCGAGGCGTACCGCGACCTGTTCGATTTCATCGACGTGCTGTTCGCCGCCCAGCGAGACGCCGAGACGGTTCTCGGCCGCGAGGGCGACGCCGAATCTATCGCCCGTGGACTCGCCGACGACTTCGACTTCGAGACTGTCGTCGTCACCCGTGGCGCAGATGGGTCGCTCGCCCTCTCCGACGGCGAGGTGTACGAACAGGGCGTCTACGAAGCAGAGACCCACGACGCAATCGGGACGGGCGACGCCTTCGTCGGCGGGTTCCTCGCGAAGCACCTCGCCGGTGGCGACGTCGCCGACTCACTCCGGTGGGCGTCCGCGACGGCGTCGTTCAAGCGAACCGTCGAAGGCGACGTGGCCGTCGTGACGCCCGAAGACGTCGAACGCGTCGTCGCCGACGATGGTGACGGCATCTCTCGGTAGTCACCACGCTGCTCTGTTTTCGACACCCGACCGATTGGTCACACGAGTCGCTCACGAGACCAGCAGTGCGACACCCGCGCATCCCGTCCCAACGACTAAGCGAGTTCCCGTCGCCAATCGACTATGACACACGTCCTCGTCATCGGTGCCTACGGAAGCGCCGGCGTGGCCGTCGCCGACACTCTCGTCTCACACGTCGGTGACGACATCGACCGCCTCACGCTCGTCGACGACGGCGACCCGGCCGGTGGTCTCTGCATCCTCCGCGGGTGTATGCCCTCGAAGGAACTCCTCTCTGCGGCGGGCCACCACTATCAGGCCCGCCACGACCACCGCCTCGTCGGCGAGACGCCCGCGATGGACCTCGACGCAATCGTCGAGACGAAAGACGAACACATCTCGAACTTCGCCGCACACCGTCGGGCGGCAGTCGAGAAGATGGCCAAACAGGACAGTGTGGAACTCGTCCGCGAACGCGCTCGGTTCGTCGGCGAGCGCAAGGTTCGGGCCGGTGACCACGAGTTCGACCCAGATTACGTCGTCGTCGCCACGGGGTCCAGCCAGTTCGTTCCGGACCTCCCGGGCATCGACGACGTGGAGTATCTGACGAGCGCAGACGTGCTCGATGCGACTGCCCTCCCCGAGTCGGGTGTCGTGATGGGGTTCGGCTACATCGGCCTCGAACTCGTCCCGTACCTCGCCGAGGCGGGTGTAGACCTCACCGTGGTCGAACACGACGAACGGCCACTGGACGAAGCAGACCCGGCGTTCGGCGACGAGATACTCGACATCTACCGCGAAGAGTTCGGCGTCGAAGTTCGAACCAACGTCTACGAAGAACGAATCGAGCAGACCGACGAGGGAGTTCGCCTCCACCTCGACGACGGGTCGAGTATCGACGCCGAGTCGCTGTTTCTGTTCACTGGTCGAAAGCCGAACGTCGACGGCCTGAACCTCGACGCGACGGGAATCACGCCGGAGGGCGAGTGGGTCGATGCGTCGATGCAAGCGACGGCCACCGACGGCGTGTTCGTCGTCGGCGACGCCAACGGACGGGAACCAATCCTTCACGTGGCGAAAGAACAGGGATTCGTCGCCGCCGACAACGTCCTCGCAGCGATTCACGACGAGGCGTTCGACGAGTACCACAACGTCCACCACCACGTCATCTTCTCGGGGGCGACAGTCTACCCGTACGCTCGGGTCGGTCACTCCGCGGCGTCCGCCGCCGACGCCGGCATCGACCACGTCGTCGTCTCGCGCGAGGCACGTGACGATGGCGTCTTCAAGACCAAAGCCACGCCTCGCGGACTGGCACGTCTGGTCGTCGGCACAGACGGAACCGTCCTCGGCTATCAGGGCCTCCACTACCACGCCGACGTGATGGCCAAGACGATGCACGTCGCCGTCGAGATGGAACTCGACGTGCGCGACCTTCCGGACCGTGCGTACCATCCGACGACGCCGGAGATTCTCGACTCGTTGTTCCGGAACGCGTCGGCAGAACTGGACGACTGAGCGACGATAATGATTTTTCTACCCGTTTAAAAAGCCAGATTCAAATTCGGGACCACGATAAACCGTCTCGGAAATGGCATCACTCTCGTTCGAACCGCTGACGTACGACGACATCCCCGACGACGAGCGCCCGTCGTTTCTGCAGGCGCTCGTTCCCGTCCTCGGGATGCTCGTGTTCCTGAGTGTCGGGGTCATCTGGCTGGGCCTCGACCCGCAGTTACCGCTCCTGTGGGGAATCATCCTCACCGGCGCTGTCGGTCGGTATTGGCTGGGCCTCTCGTGGACGCGACTCTCGGAGGGCATCCGCGACGGCATCAACATGGGGATGTCGGCGCTGCTCATCCTCCTCGTCGTCTACATGCTCATCTCGACGTGGACTGCCGCAGGGACGATTCCCGCACTCATCTACTACGGTCTCGACCTGCTCTCGCCGGCGGTGTTCCTCCCGGCGGCGACGCTGCTCTCGGCCATCGTCACCTTCGCCATCGGGTCGTCGTGGACCACCGCCGCGACGCTCGGTGTCGCCTTCATCGGCATCGGGTCGGGTCTCGGTATGCCGAACGCGATGACCGCCGGTGCCGTCCTGACGGGCGCGTACACCGGAGACAAGATTTCGCCGTTCTCGGACACGACGAACCTCGCCGCTGCCGTCACGAACACCGACCTGATGACCCACGTGCGGACGATGCGCGTCGGGACGAGCATCGCGCTCGCAATCTCGCTCGTCGCGTACACCGCACTCGGCCTCACTGCATCGGGTGACATCCCAGCAGGGCGCGTCACCGAGATTCAGACGGCTATCGCCGGTACCTACACCGTGAACCCGCTGGTGTTCGCACCACTTTTGGTCACGTTCGTCCTCGCGCTTCGTGGCTATCCGGCGCTGCCCTCTATCATCGCGGGCGTCGTCACCGGGACCCTCACGCAATTGTTCGTGCAGGGGCCGATTGCCGTCGACACGTTCGTCGGCGCGTGGAACGTCGCCTTCGCGGGCACGTCACCAGAGACGGGCGTTTCGACGGTCGATTCGCTCCTCGCGTCGGGTGGCCTCCTCGGGTCGTCGTGGACGATGACCGTCATCCTCGCGTCGCTGTCGCTCGGCGGCATCCTCGAACGAACTGGCTGTATCGCCGTCATCGCTCACGAGATGCGTCGCATCCTCACCTCGGTGTCCTCTCTCACCATCGGGACGGCCACCTCGTCGCTGGCGATGAACGCCATCGCCGCCGACCAGTACATGAGTATCGTCGTGCCCGGAATGAGTTTCCGCGGCCTCTACGACGAGTTCGACTTAGAGAGCAGAAACCTCTCGCGCGCCGTCGAATCCGCAGGGACGACGACGAGTGCGCTCATCCCGTGGGGGACCGGCGGCGCGTACATGGCCGACGTGCTCGGCGTGCCGACGCTCCAGTACGCGCCGTACTACTTCCTCGGGTTCCTCTCACCGCTCATCCTCGTGGCGATGGGGCTGACCGGGTGGCGCATCACGAAAGAAGGGTCTGACACGCAGGCCGGCCTCCGCGGTGCGTTCGCGTCGTTCACCGACGACGACTGACGCACTGCGTCTCTGTTTTCCACCGTGCGGTTCTGGACCGGCAGGCGTATTTTCGTCCGCAAAGTAGCCGCTGGTATGGAGGTCACGACGGCCGGGCGATTTCGCGTCTACCGTAGCCCACGCGAGCGAGACGAACTCCTCTTACTCGAACTTCCCGAGGAAGCGCTCGACTGGACGGACCCGGCTATCGCGTCTGCCGCCGACGACGCGTTCTCACCGACGTACGTCCCGCAGACTGGGTACGACGGCGACCTTGGAGAGACACTCTCAGCACTCGAACCCGGCAACGAAATCGAGGCGACGCTGACGTGGGACGATGGCGACCCTCGCTTCACCGAGGTTTCGGTCGTCGACCGAACGCGTTTTCGGTTCGTTGGGGTCGCAACAGGTCTCTTCGAGGCCGCCAGAGAGACGTGGCAGGCGACTCCCGATGGTGAAGCAATCGGCTCGCGCGTCACCTACGGTACAGACGCCGAGCCGAACGCCGTCCTCTACGTCTTCGCCAAACAACCCGGTGCTCGCGACCTGTTCGACGAGTTCAGAGACGGTGTCTTGCCGCTCGACCCGTTGCTCGGGCGTCTCGAAGCCGAGGCTGAGGATGCAGCGATGGCGGACGGCGAAGATGCAGGGGACGAACCGGCCGTCCCCGACGCACCCCGCGAAGTGTTCGTGATTCGCCCGCTCGACGAGGAGTTCGTCCTCGTCGCCATCGCGTTCGACAGAGACGGGTTGTTCGCGGAGACGATGCGTGATACCTACTGCTGAAGAAGAGAGACGGCGCACAGGCCGCGTATCGAGTCGGCCCGTAGTTCAGGTCAGTTCCAACTCGGCTCGACTCGTGCAGTCGGTTCGTCGCCCTCGAAAACGCGCTTGATGTCGGAGGCGGTCTGTTCGTTCACTTCGGCGCGCGCTTCGACCGAACACCACGCCGCGTGCGGCGAGAGAACTGCGTTCTCCAACTCGCGGAGTGGCGAGTCCGACGGGAGTGGTTCTTCTTCGAACACGTCGAGGCCGGCGGCAGCGATGTCGCCCTCGCGGAGGGCGTCCACGAGTGCGTCTTCGTCGATGACTGCGCCGCGCCCGGTGTTGACGACGATTGCGTCGTCGTCGAGGGCGTCGAAGGCGTCGGCATCGACCATCCCGCGCGTCTCGGGGGTCGCCGGGGCGTTGACCGAGAGGTAGTCCGAGCGAGCGTAGAGTTCGTCTAGCGAGACGCGTTCGACGCCGTACTCGTCGAGCACGTCGTCGTCGACGTAGGGGTCGTAGACGATGGTTTCGAGACCGAATCCGGAGCAGAGTTCGGCGGTTCGCTGCGCGATGGCACCGAACGAGAGGAACCCGAGCGTTCTGCCCTTCATCCGGTGGAGTTCTCGACCGGGCGTCGATGGCCACTCGCCGGCGCGGACTGCCCGGTCGTACGAGGGCGTCGCGCGGATACACGACAGGAGGAGTGCAACGCTGTGGGTCGCCACTTCGTCGGTACAGTACGCGGGGACGTTGGTGACGACGACGCCGTGTTCGGCGGCCGCGTCGACGTCGATGTTGTCGAATCCGACCGCGGCCCGGGCGACGATTTCGAGGTCGAGTCGGGAGAGTGCCTCGGCGGTGACCGGCGTGGCGATGTCGGTCACGACAGCGTCGGCATCGGCCTCACGGCAGGCCTCTACGAGTGCCGCTTCGGACCCGAGTTCGGCGACGTGAATCTCGGCGACGTCCCCGAGGATGCGCCGTTGGTGCTCGGGGTCCACCATGTGAAAATCGCTCAGCACGACGTTGTAACTCATGTTCGAGTGAACGATTTTGAGCGAAGCTACTTATTTGTGTCTCGTAGTCTCAGAATTTAATTGAATCGAACGTTGATGACGGACACCATCTCGCCTCTCCGAGGGCGTCAGTTCTCTTGCATCCAGCGCTGATAGAGACCCGACGCACCGATGATTGCGAAGAGGACTGACGCGAGGACGGGAGCACCGAGCGTCGAGATTACGGGCACGTCGACGACGACGGCAATCATCATGACGAGTCCGAGTGCAGAGAGGACGGCGTAGTACTCACTCCACGAGAGTTCGCCCTCGGGGACGACTTCCATGTAGACGGTCACGTCGCCCGCCTCCGCGAGGGAGACCTGCTTCGACTCGTCGTCGTACGTGACGATGTCCAGTTCGTCGAGTTTCGGGATGTGGGTCTGCTGGAGTGAGACGTAGGCGCTCTGTCGGATGTTCCGTGGCGGTGGCGACTCACCCGTCTCGGCCTCCGCGATTCGTTCCGAGAGTTCGCGAAGCGTCATATCTCCTCCTTGGAGGAACTCGATCGCCATACGACGGCGGTCGTTACTCAATACCTCGTGGATTCGAGTCTCGGAAAGTTCGGTGTCAGGTGTGGTCGCCATACGAGGATTCGATTGATTCGTGACTGGTCGCTTCTCCTATATCAACCGTTCGCCTCGGTTATCTCTGGTGAAAACGGCACCCGTAACGGAAGTTCGCCCAAAACTGCCGAAAGACCGCCAGTACCCATACTATTCTCGACCACCAGAGTAAAATAAAATGCCGACGACGTGCTGACACGAGTGGTCGAGTGCCCGGCACACACGACGCGAACCGCCGCCTGATGCCAATATTTATTAATCGTAGCGACCGGAGTTAATACATGACTGTGGTCAGCGTCTCCATGCCGGAGGAACTGTTGGAGCGCATCGACTCGTTCGCCGACGAACACGGGTACACTGGGCGGAGCGAAGTCGTCAGGGAGGCGTCACGCAATCTCCTCGGGGAGTTCGAAGACAAGCGACTCGAAGACCGTGAGTTGATGGCCGTCGTGACGGTCATCTTCGACTACGAGACGACGAGCGTCGAAGAGCGGATGATGGGCCTTCGGCACGAGTACGAGGGCCTCGTCAAGTCGAACTTCCACAACCACGTCGGCAACCACTACTGCATGGAACTGTTCGTCCTCGAAGGACAACTCACCGACATCTCGACGTTCGTCGGGAAGATTCGGGCCACTCGGGACACCTTGAGCGTCGATTACTCTGTGATGCCCGTCGACGAGTTCACGGGCATCCCCGAGGAGTGACTGCCGATGAGCGACCCCGTCCCCATCGTCGTCTACACGCGCGAGGGATGTACTCTCTGTGAGGACGTCGAAGCGACCATCCGTGAAGTCTCCGAGGCGGAGGGTATCCCAGTCGAGATGGACCTCGTCGACGTCGATACGGACAGAGAGTTACTCGAAGAGTACGGTGACAGAGTCCCCTACGTGTACGTTGACGGTCGGCCGGCGTTCAAGTTCGAAGTCGACCCCGACCGACTGCGAGAGAAGTTACACAAGGCGTCTACCTGAGCGGCGGTAGATAGGTCGACTCAGCGACGACGCGGCGGCGCAGTCAGCCACCACCCGAACACCTTCGACCAGTACTCGTCGGGGTCAGACGGGGGTTTCTTCGTCTCGTCGTGGGTCTTCCCTTCGAGCAACTGGCGTTCGACGATGTTTCGCGCGAGGTGGAGCGCGTGTGACGCACCGTAGCCTTCGCCGGTGCCGACGAAGTGACCCTTGTCGGTGAACAGGCGGATGCGAGCCATGATGAGCGGCGTGCCACGGAGTTTCTCGTCGTGTTCGTGGAGGTGGACGTTCGCTTCGAGTATCGTCAGTCCGCCGTACTTGTCGGCGAACCCTTCGACCATCGCGACGACTTCGTCGCGCGAGATGTCGTCGAGCAACTCGACGTTGGTAATCTGGACCGGCAGTCGCGACTCGCCCGTCCACGTCAGCGCTTCGAGGACGTCACTCTTGGTGACGATGCCCGCCGGCGCGTCCTCCTGGAGGACGATGAGCGACGAGACGCCATCTTCCAGCATCTGTTCGACAGCGTCGTCGAGTCCGTCGTTCGGAAGGGCCGTCGCGACGGGTGAACTCATCACGTCGACGACGGGCAGGTCGAGCATCCGTTCGAGTTCGCCCGCACGGTCACCCATCCCACCGGCAGACCGGAATCCGGGTGAAGAACTCCCACTGGACACGTCGAACCCGCCCGACGACCCACCGGAGGGTTTGTCCATCGCCCTCGTCGTGAAGTCGAGGATGTCGGAGAGGCTGACCACACCGACCACGTCGCCGTTCTCCGCAACGGGGAGGTGGGTGATACCGTTCTCACGGAAGGCGTTGAGTGCCTCGCCGAACGTCGAATCTCGCCCCACCGTGACGAGCGAGTCCGAGTACACGTCCTCGACGGTGAGGACGCCGAGGAACTTCTGGACGGCTTCCAACACCCGGTCGGTCGAGACGATTCCGACCAGTTCCTCGTCGTCGAAGACGGGGAGGACTTCGCTCCGACTCGCGAGGATGAGGCGGGCGACGCGGCGAACGTCTTCGTCGCGGTCCACCTTCGCGGGGTGCCACAGGATACTCCGCGCCTTGGCGTCCGGGTCGCGGTGCGTGACGTTCATCTGTCGCAGCGTGACGATGCCGAGGTACTCGCCGTCGTCGACGACGACGATAGCCTTCGTGCCCGTCTCCTGAAACATACCCTGAAGCTTCGAGACACGCGTGTCGGGTGTCACCGTCGGAAAATCACGCTCGACGAGGTTCGAGATATCCATACGTACCGTACGCCAGATGAGATGTTGAATGTTGTCAGGAGAGTAATGAGACCACGCGTTCACACCAACGTTATGCGAACTGTTAGCATAGGTTAGTTCGGTGGTGGTCAGATGGTGGAACTCACAGAGATTCACGAGAACGTGTACGAAATCGAACGGACGGGAGAGATGCGCGTCCCGGCACGCGTCTACGGGTCGGCGTCACTCATCGAAGAGATGCTGGAGGAAGGCGACCTCACACTCACGCAGGTCCGAAACGTCGCGACGTTACCGGGTATTCAGACGTTCGCGCTCGTCCTCCCCGACGGACACCAGGGGTACGGCTTTCCCATCGGTGGCGTCGCGGCGGTCGACCTCGACGAGGGCGTCATCAGTCCGGGCGGAATCGGGTTCGACATCAACTGCGGCGTTCGCCTGCTCCGGACGGGTCTCTCGTACAAAGATATCGCCGGACAGGAGTCGATTCTCGCAGACAGACTCTACCAGACCATTCCGACTGGACTCGGGAAGGGCGGGTACCTCAACACAGACATCTCGGACGTGCGCGGCATCCTCGAATCCGGGATGGAGTGGATGCTGGCGAACGGGCACGCGACGGCGGACGACCTGGACCACTGTGAAGAGAACGGCCACTTGCCGGGCGACCCGAACGCCGTCCCGACGGAGGCGCTCAAACGCGGCGTCAATCAGGTCGGGTCGCTCGGGTCTGGAAACCACTTCCTCGAAGTCCAGCGCGTGACCGACGTGTACGACCCCGAGACGGCGGCGGCGTTCGGCATCGACGCCGACGACGTGGTCGTGATGATTCACTCTGGGTCTCGTGGCCTCGGCCACCAGACGTGCTCGCACTTCATCCGCGAGTTCGAGCGGCACTACCCCGACCTCGTGGCGTCGCTGCCGGACAAACAACTCGTCTACGCCCCACTCGGCGACCGACTCGCCGACAAGTACTGGGGTGCGATGAACGCCGCCGCGAACTTCGCGTGGGCGAATCGGCAGGCGATGACGCAAGCGGTCCGCGAGGTGTTCGACGCCCTCTTCGAGGCGACCGAGGTCGAACTCGTCTACGACGTGTGTCACAACATCGCCAAAGAGGAACGCCACACCGTTCGTGGCCGTGAGAAGTCGCTTCTCGTCCACCGAAAGGGCGCGACACGCGCGTTCCCAGCGGGGCGACCCGAGATTCCCGACGCGTATCGAGACGTGGGACAACCGGTCTTCATCCCCGGAAGCATGGGTTCTCACTCGTACGTCCTCGCCGGCGGTCCACGGTCACTCGAACTCAGTTTCGGGTCGACGGCGCACGGTGCAGGCCGACTCAAGTCGCGGACGCAGGCGAAAGGCGAGTACACCGCCGGAGAACTCCAGAAGGCGCTTCGGGCGCGCGGTATCTTCGTTCGAGCGCGGTCCGGCGGCACGCTGACCGAGGAGGCCCCCGGTGCGTACAAAGACATCGACGAAGTCGTCCGTGTCAGTGACGCGCTCGGAATCGGGACCAAAGTCGCCCGAACGACACCGCTCGCCAACATCAAAGGATGACGAACGCCGACCACAGGAACACCCCCACTGTGTGTCAGTTCGAGCGAGTCGCGCGGGCCTAGTCATATCACCTCGGCGCACCTCTATACACCCATGGAAGCTGACAGACAACTCCTCCAACAGGCCCGCAATCAACTCGACGGGTGGATTTACACGGCACGTGACCGGACGTACCGTGAACTGTTCACTGGCGACGACGCCGTCGTCACGGACGAGGAGCGTCAGCTACTCGACACCGTCGACGAGGAACTCGCGAGTGACGGTGGCGACGGCATCTGGGGCGTCGACGAGTACGATATCGTCATGGGACACCCGAAGAACCACCCACTGTCTGTCGTCTGTACCCGCCACCCGCAGATTCCCGCCGAGTGGTCACGGGGCGAAGAGAGCCTGAGCGAACCGGAGCGAGAACAGTTCAACGACCTCCTGTGGGACTACTGCGAGCACGTCAGACGACACGTCCAAGACGAAGTCAACGAGTTCGTCGGCGTCGCAGGTGCCCTCGAAGAGTAACACGAGAGGAGGACGATGCGCGTCATTCACCCACCCGACCACCGACCCTGTTACCAGTGTGGTGCACGCGCAGACGTCGTCGTCGCTCGCGGACACCAGATGTGGTACAGTTGCTGGGAGTGTGCCAGCCCGCTTCTCGAACACGGTGGGGTCATCGTCGCCGGTGAGTTGGGGAAGGCCCGTCGGAATCGAGGCTGAGACAACACGGTGCGGAGGAGGAGAAATTTGCTTTTTGGCCCTCGTTTCGACCCTGTTCGGCCGATTCCGACCCCGTGAGAACGAGTTACGCATTCAAGCCCGAGGAGTTCGTAATGGTCGACTATGAGTGATTCAGATTCGTTCGGAGCCATCCGTGAGTTCGAACACGGTGGCACCACGTACAAGATGGCGGACCTGACGGTCCTCGAAGAACAGGGCCTCTGCGAACTCGACCGTCTCCCGGTCAGTATCCGCATCCTCTTGGAGTCCGTCCTCCGGAACGTCGACGGCGACATCGTCACCGACGAAGACGTGCGAAACGCGGCGTCGTGGGAGCCAGACGTCCCGAACGTCGAAGTCCCGTTCACACCGTCCCGGGTCGTCTTGCAGGACTTGACCGGCGTGCCGGCCGTCGTGGACCTCGCGGCACTTCGCTCTGCGGCGGACCGCTCTGGAAAAGACCCCAGCATCGTCGAACCCGAAGTCCCCTGTGACCTCGTCATCGACCACAGCGTGCAGGTCGACTTCTTCGGGTCGCCCGACGCCTACGAGAAGAACGTCGAACTGGAGTACGAACGCAACGCCGAGCGCTATCGGGCGCTCAAGTGGGCGCAGAACGCGTTCGAGAACTTCAGCGTCGTCCCACCGGGGACCGGCATCGTCCACCAGGTGAACCTCGAACACCTCGGGCAGGTCGTCCACGACCGCGAGTGGCGCGACGACCAGTGGCTTCTGCCCGACACCCTCGTCGGCACCGACAGTCACACACCCATGATTGGCGGCATCGGCGTCGTCGGGTGGGGCGTCGGCGGTATCGAAGCCGAGGCGGCGATGCTCGGGCAGCCGATTACGATGAAACTGCCCGAAGTCGTCGGTGTCCGCCTCGAAGGCAAACTTCCCGAAGGCGCGACGGCGACAGACCTCGTCCTGCACGTCACCGAGAAACTCCGACAGGTCGGCGTCGTCGACCGGTTCGTCGAGTTCTTCGGCCCCGGCGTCGAGCACCTCTCGGTGCCCGACCGGGCGACTATCTCGAACATGGCTCCCGAACAGGGGTCCACCATCAGCGTGTTCCCGGTGGACGAGGCGACGCTGGACTACCTCGAACTCACCGGCCGCGACCCGGACCACATCGAACTCGTCCGGGAGTACCTCGACGCGCAGGGTCTCTTCGGCGAACAGCACCCCGAGTACACCGAGACGGTCGACATCGACCTCTCGACGGTCGAACCGAGCCTCGCCGGCCCGAAGCGCCCGCAGGACCGTATCGCGATGGGCGACATGAAGTCGCACTTCCGGCAACTGCTCTACGGTGAGTTCGAAGCCCACGTAGACGACGTGGACGAAGAAGCCATCGTCCGGTGGCTTGGCGAAGGTGGGGGTGACCCCGAACTCGCGGGTGACGGTGGGTCACTCACGGAACCGCCCGAAGAAGCACCCGACGAACCGGACCTCGGGGAGTTGACCAAACGCGTCGAAATCGACCTCGGGGACGGACAGACGACCGAAATCGGCCACGGGAGCGTCGTCGTCAGCGCGATTACGAGTTGTACGAACACGTCGAACCCGTCGGTGATGGTCGCCGCGGGCATCCTCGCTCGCAACGCGGTGGAGAAGGGCCTCGACGTGCCTGACTACGTCAAGACGAGTCTCGCACCCGGCAGTCGTGTCGTCACGGAGTACCTGAAGAAAGCCGAACTGCTGCCGTACCTCGAGGACCTCGGCTACGACGTCGTCGGATACGGGTGTACGACCTGTATCGGCAACGCCGGTCCACTCCCAGAACCCATCGAGAACGCCATCGACGAGCACGACCTGTGGACGACGAGTGTCCTCAGCGGCAACCGGAACTTCGAGGCGCGCATCCACCCGAAGATTCGCGCGAACTACCTCGCCAGTCCGCCACTCGTCGTCGCCTACGGCCTCGCCGGCCGGATGGACATCGACCTCGAGAACGACCCTATCGGCACCGACGACGACGGCACCCTCGTCTACCTCTCGGACATCTGGCCGGACCCAGAAGAGGTCCGACAGACGATTCACGACAGCGTCGACCCGTCGATGTTCCGCGAGAAGTACGCGGAAGTCTTCGAAGGCGACGAGCGCTGGGAGGCACTCGAAGCCCCGACCGGTGACGTGTACGAGTGGGACGACGAGTCCACCTACATCCGCGAACCGCCGTTCTTCAAAGACTTCCCACTGGAAGCACCCGGCGTCTCGAACATCGACGACGCTCGCTGTCTCATGACGCTCGGCGATACCGTGACGACGGACCACATCAGCCCCGCCGGCCCGTTCGGCTCTGACCTCCCGGCAGGCCAGTGGCTCATGGACCACGGCGTCGACCCAGTCGACTTCAACACCTACGGGTCGCGCCGCGGGAACCACGAGGTCATGATGCGCGGGACGTTCGCCAACGTCCGCATCGAGAACCAGATGCTCGACGACGTGGAAGGTGGCTACACCATCCACCACCCGACGGGCGAAGAGACGACTGTCTTCGAAGCGAGTCAGCGCTACCGCGACGACGACACCCCACTCGTCGTCCTCTCGGGCGTCGAGTTCGGGACGGGGTCCAGCCGTGACTGGGCGGCCAAAGGCACGGACCTCCTCGGCATCCGAGCGACCATCGCAGAGAGTTACGAGCGCATCTTCCGCGACAACCTCGTCGGTATGGGCGTCCTCCCACTCCAGTTCCAAGACGGCGACTCGTGGGAGTCACTCGGTCTCGATGGGTCGGAGTACTTCGACATCCGCGGCCTCGACGATGGCCTCGAAGTCAACGACGAACTCACCGTCGTCGCCACGAAAGACGACGGGACGGAAATCGAGTTCGACGTGACCGCACAGGTCGGCACGCCCGCCGCGGTGAAGTACGTCGAAAACGGCGGCATTCTCCACTTCGTCCTGCGCCGTCTGCTGACGCAGGACTGAGCGAGAACGCCGGTCGACGCGGCCGATTTTTGCCCGGTCTGCGACGTGCACAAGCTCATGTTGCGTGGTAACGTAGTTCGTACAGACATGTCCACAATCACACCGACTGCCAGGCCAACTCGTTCGGTCCTCGCTCGACGCGGACTCACCGCCGTCGCACTGTCTCTCGTCGCGAACGCCCTCGTCTTGACGCTCGTCCTCGCCAGTGGGGCGGTCCAACCGTTCACGCCACTCTCGTATCCGCCGGTCATGTTCCTCTCTGCGGTGGGTGCAATCGGGGCGACGCTCGTCTACGGACTGCTCTCGAGTCGTGTCGAGAACCCCGACCGAACGTTCCTCCAAGTCGCCATCGTCGTGTTGGTCCTGTCGTTCGTTCCGGATATCGGACTGCTGTTCGGTGACCCGCAGGCGACGGTTGCAGGCGTCCTCGTCTTGATGGTGATGCACGTCGTCGTCGCCGCAGTGTGCGTCGGAGTGTTGACGGAAATCGGGAGAAGCGAGGGCGGGAGGGTCTAACGCGACGATTCGTTCAAAAAACGGTGAGTCTCTGTTCGCGCGATGCTACGCGGCCGGTTCGACGTTCTGGTTCACGTGGAAGAAGTTGTCAGGGTCGTACTTCGCCTTGACCTGCTGTAACCGCTCGTAGTTCTCGCCGTACGTGGCGCGAATCCGCTCGTCCCCTTCTTCCATCATGAAGTTGATGTACGACCCACCGAGGGTGTGCGGGTGGACCGCGTCCCAGTAGTCGCGGGCCCAGTCGGACATCTCGTCGACGTTCGCCGGGTCGGAGTCGACACCGGCGATGACCATCGACCAGTTCGCGTCGCGGGCAGCCCACGCAGTCTCGTCGGAACCGACGTCGTGGACGGCCCCGTCGATTGGGTACAGGTGCATCGTCGACTTGGCGGTTGGAACCTCGGCGAAGCGCCGGTGTTCGGCGATTGCGTCGTCGGTCAGTTCACGCACGAAGTCGCCCTTCCAGTACCACTGGTCGCCTTCCGGATAGAGGCCGTCGAACATCCCTTGTAGTGTGGGATACGGCATCTCACCGACGTGTTCGAACATCGGTTCGGCCACGTCACGGGCGGTCTGGAGCATCGCTTCGGCCTGGTCTTCTGGTCCCGTGCAGCACCACATCAGTCCACAGACCTTCTCGCCGTGGATTTCCTCGGGGAACGGGTCGCCGGGTACCTCGGCGACGAGGTAGAAGGCGTACACGTCCCGCGGTGCGTTGGGTAGCCACTCACGGTACCACTCCATCGTCGTCTCCAGTTCCGACAGCGGCCAGAACATCGGTCCGGCGACGACTGTCTCGACTGGGTGGAGGTCGAACTCGAACGACGTGACGACCCCAAAGTTCCCACCGCCGCCGCGAATCGCCCAGAACAGGTCTTCGTGCTCGTCTGCACTCGCGCGGACCATTCGACCGTCCGCCAACACGACGTCTGCACCGACCAGATTGTCGATGGTCAGGCCGTACTTGCGTGTCAGGTAGCCGTGTCCCCCACCCAGGGTCAGACCGCCGACGCCTGTCGTGGAGATGATTCCACTGACTGTCGCCATGCCGAACGCGTGGGTGGCGTGGTCGACGTCGCCCCACGTGCAGCCTGCTTCGACAGTCACCGTCTTCTGTTCGGGGTCGACGCGGATGCCGTTCATCTCTTCGAGGTCGATGACGAGTCCATCGTCGACCAACGATAGCCCTGGCCCGTTGTGGCCGCCGCTTCGAATCGCGGTGTCGAGTTCGTTCTCTCGCCCGTAGTCGACCGCCGCGATGACGTCCGCCACGTCGCTACACTTCGCGATGAGTTGCGGACGCTTGTCTATCATCGCGTTATAAATCGCGCGCTCGTCGTCGAACTCCGGGTCGCCGGCCCGTATCAGGTTGCCCCGAAACGAGTCGCGAAGTTCGCCGGTAATCGTCCCTTCGTCTCCTGCTGTTGCCATACTTTTCTCTCGCGCATCGCTCGTGCCAGTTGTCTTTCGCCCCGGTGCACAGCGTGCGCAGTCGCTAGTACTACGCACCGTGCGTTAGCTGTTATCATTTGTCAATGTGGAATGTGGACTTTCTCAAGTTTTAGACGCATAGAGGTGGCCATTTGAGTACTTCACCAGTTTGTGAGAGTCTGGTCTGGGAGAACCGTCGAGAGCATTCACTCGTCGTCTGGTGCGTAAGCTGAGCGTGTCGAATCGGAATTTTCGGGCGTTTTGAGAAAACTCGAAACGGGCGAATTTAGGCGTTTTGAGGTCCGTATGGCGCCTTTCCATCGGCATGAAGCCGATTAGATTTAGTATGGGCCCCATGGGGTTCGAACCACGGTCGCAACAAGTTGCTCCCTGATTCGAACTCCATGGTGGGATAGATTCCACTGCTCACTGACGTTCGCAGGAAATCATGGGCCCCATGGGGTTCGAACCCATGACCACCCGGTTATGAGCCGAGCGCTCTGACCAGACTGAGCTAGGGGCCCTCGGTCGACTCTTTTCCGGCCGTCCTCTTATGTCTTATCAGAAGCCGTCGCCGTCGAGGTATCCGATTCGCACCGCTCGACAGTCGAGTCAGGGAGAAAA
>NZ_LOPV01000418.1 GCF_001469865.1 Haloferax profundi | reverse complement strand
CTCGAACCGTTCGAGCGGGTCTCTCTCCCGCCATTCTTCGACTTCTGCCTCGTCCCGGTAGACAGTCGGGTCGTCTGCGGTAGTATGTGCTCCGTACCGATATTGGATAGCTTCGATGAGCGTCGGACGGTGGACATCGTTCACTGTATCCAGCGCCTTCTCACGTGCTGCAGTAGTCACGACGTACATCGCCAGCGGGTCCATCCCATCGACTCTAACACC
>NZ_LOPV01000417.1 GCF_001469865.1 Haloferax profundi | reverse complement strand
GAATCCGTAGGCGTCTGCCTTCTGCGCAAACGTTCGACTCGCAGTTTGTCGGTCTCGAGGGGTCGAGATAGCCCACTGGTTGTTGTTGCAGACGAAGAGTGCAGGAACGTCGAAGACGCCGGCGAAGTTCAGTGCTTCGTGGAAGTCTCCCTCACTCGTTGCACCGTCGCCAAAGTGCGCGACAGCAACTCGTGACTCGTCTCGGTAGTCCATCGCCATGGCCACACCGACGACGTG
>NZ_LOPV01000416.1 GCF_001469865.1 Haloferax profundi | reverse complement strand
CTTCGTGACCCGCCCAGTAGAGGAGGTACTCCCACGGGAATCCACGGGCGACGACAGCACCATGCTCACGGTACTGATAGGAGACGATATCTTCCTCCGAGAGCGCGTACATCGACCCGATTTGGGACCCCTCCTGCCCCGCCAGTGAGGCGTACGTTCCAATTCGGCCTTGACGCTGAAGGCTGATCATCCGCTCGTCGAATCGTCGGCAAAACCGCATGTCTCGAAACATCGAGACGAGCATCTCGTCGTCCAGATCCGGGAGTAGATGAGGCGAGACGACAGTTCCGTCGGCAGCTAAAATTTGAACCATCTCGTCAGAGTCGGACGATAGCACGCCTTCAGTCGATTCCATGGATGCTGTGCTGTTCGTTCACAGGTGTTATCAATCCAAGGCAGATACGAGGTCGAGACAGATTGCAGTCGGACGAACTGAGATCGACGTCGTTCGGCAATAGTATTGTCCACTATTTACAATATAGAATGGCCTAGACATATTTCATAAATTGGAGTATAAGAGAGGCCGATCGGACTGACTCAGTAACTTAGTTTCTTTACTGATACAGCGGGGTACATCATTTGCTATTTGTAGTTTTTAACCTACTCAACTCACTCTTTTCGGGTAGATACCCCAGTTTTTCGCAAGCGCCACCGTTCAAAAAATACTACTTCTGAGCCTCCATTGGTGTGTCAAATATAATTACATATTGTTGATGTGAGTGTGGATTTTGAAATATGGTATTGACTAAATATTACACTACTTACGATGCATCGACACTGTGCCCGTCGATAGCCAAATGAGAAGCACGGATGAAACTGTGTCGACGCGATGGTACCGTGGTGAACTCTACAACTGAAGACGTCTCCAGAGTGCTCAGCATCGTCGCAGGTGCTTAGTCGAGGGCCGCGTCACTCCTCCATCGAGCGCTTCGTACAGAGCCAAAAGCCACCGCCAAATCCGACCAGCGTGACCGCCACGAGGCCAACATCGACGAGCGCAATCGCGTACGCGGCAGTTCCTGGTTCGAGATACAACAGCGAAAACCCGAGGAGGAGACCCATCACGATGCCGATGGCGACGAACAGCGGGAACCGGTCTCGCTGTTCGCAGATAACGTCGGCAATCGTCTCTAAGCGTGCCATACAGTGTCGTATCCAGCACTGATTATCAAGGTCCCGATTCGACCGATATCGGTCAGGTTTCGGTCGACATGAGAAGGTGGGTTCTCACTGTAGACCAGGGGTGGGTGGAAGCCGCAACCAACCATCCACAGCAGCGGTCCTAATCCATCAAGGGGTCGCTGTCCCAATAGGTGTGGTTCGGGTCGTCCCTGAAGCAGGCGACGCGATGGCCAGCAGTCTCGCCGGACTGCTGTAGTTGTGGAGTCACCTCACGGCACGCTTCACGTGCTTCGGGACAGCGAGTGTGGAAACGGCACCCACTCGGTGGATTGACTGGGTCTGGGATGTCTATCTTCCGCATCGGTGGCTCACCAGCCTCACCCGACTGTCGGGACAGGTTAGGCGTCGCCCAGCGGAGGACGTTCGTGTAGGGGTGACTGGGGTCGTCGATGAGTTGGTCTGCTGGACCAACTTCGACGAGGTTCCCGAGGTACATCACACCGATGCGACCATCGCCGTGTTCGGCGAAGTACCGTGCGTTCGAGAGGTCGTGTGAGACGAAGACGAACGAGGTGTCGAAGTCCGACTGCAAATCGAGCATCAGGTCCATCATCTCGACCCGCAAGGAGACGTCGAGTGCGCTTATCGCCTCGTCGGCGAGGATGACGTCGGGATTCATCAAGAGGGCGCGAGACAGCGCCACACGCTGTTTTTCTCCACCACTGAGTTGGTGTGGGTACCGGTCTGCGAAGTCCGCTGCAGGGTTCATACCGACACGTTCGAGAAGCGCGTGAATCCGTTCGCGTCGCTCGTTGGCACCGACCTCTGGGTGAGTGAGCTTGATCGGTTCTGCGAGGATATTCAGAATCCGGCGGTTTGGATTGAGCGAACTCCCTGGGTCTTGGTGGATAATCTGGAGTGACGACCGGATCTCGTCGAACGACAGTTCTCCGTTGCCATCTTTGGCGGCCCAGATATCCTGGCCTTTGTACTTCACCGTCCCACCCGTCGGCCGCTGGAGTCCGATAGTCGTCTTCCCGAGCGTGGTCTTCCCACACCCGCTCTCTCCAACGAGTGCGAGGACGTCGTTCTCCTCGATGTCGAGTGAGACACCGTCGACTGCTTTGACCACGTCCGGGTCCTCGAAGAAGTCCAGCAGTCCTTGCTCTTTTTCGAAGTGGACTTCGACGTTTTCGAGTGAGATGAGTGGTTCGTCGCGCTGGTCGACACCAGCCAACGATTCGTCGACACGGCTCACGAATCATCACCTCCCGAGACCGGGGCGGATTCCTCGGAACGCTCGAAGTGCAGCGCAATCTCGTCTCGTGCATCTTCGGGGTGGTGACAGGCCACGGCGTGGCCGGAGTCGAGTTGCGTGAACGCTGGGTCTTCGACCCGGCACTCTTCGGTGGCAAGTGGACATCGTGGTGCGAACGAGCACCCCTGTGGAACGTTGATCGGTGCTGGACTCTGGCCTTCGATTGGTCGCATGTCTTCGAGCGGTGCTTCGATGTCGGGCGTCGCGTTGAGCAACGCTCGTGTGTATGGGTGACCGCTATTCCCGATGAGTTGCTCACGATTGCCGACTTCGATGAGTTGGAAGGCGTACATGACGGCCATCCGGTCGGCGAGTTCAGCGACCAGCGGCAGGTCGTGGGTGATGAACACCATCGTAAGGTCGTACTTATCCTGTAAGTCCTCGAGCAACGTGAGGATGGAACGCTGCATCAGGAGGTCGAGTGCGGCAGTCGGTTCGTCCATCACCAGCACCTCGGGTTCGAGGATGAGCGACAGCGCGATGAGTGCTCGCTGTTGCATCCCCCCGGAGAGTTCGTGCGGGTACGAGTCCAGCACACGTTCTGGGTCGAGGTACAGGTCAGAGAGGAGTTCACGAGCGAACTCCATCCCCGAGGTAACGTCGGCGTCGTGGGCCTTCAGCGTCTCTTTGAAGTGCCCACCAATCTTCATCGTCGGGTTGAACGAACTCATCGCGCCCTGGAAAACCATCGCCACCTCTTCCCACCGAAACTCTCGGAGTTCGTCGTCAGAGAGTTCGAGCACGTCGACTGTGGTCCCATCGTCGCGGTGGTAGAGTATCTCACCGGACAGTCGTCCGGGGTCGGGGATGGCGTCGAGCATCGAGTCGGCGAACATCGACTTGCCACTCCCACTCTCGCCCACGATACCGAGAATCTCCCCACGTTCGATAGACGTGCTCACGTGGTCCAACACGTACGTCTCACCGCCGTCGTACGTGACGGCCGCGTTGGTGATTTCGATGATTGGGTCGTCAGTCGTCATAGATGTCGTAGTGTCGGCAGTGCCGTGTTGTTTGGCAGTCATCTACAGTACCTCCGTCATGCCGGTGTCTTTCTCGTCGGTCGAAGCCGTCGACTCAGACTCACCCGTCAGACGAGTGCGAACGCGTGGGTTGAACACGCGGTCCATACCCTGTCCGAGGAGGATGAGGCCGATCGAGAGACCGATAATCGCGGCCATCGGGACGATGAGCCAATGTGCAGCACTCCAAGAGAACAGGGCACCACCATTGTACGCGAAGTTCAGGGTGACTCCCCAGTTCTGGTCGGAATACGGCAACACGCCGAGGAAGAACAGTCCGATAGAGGCGAACACGACGTACCGTGCGGCGAACACGAAGTTGACCGTCACGTACGGCATGATGTTCGGAATCACGTCCTTCAGGATGATTCGCGGCGTGCTCACCCCCATCGTCCGCGAGGCTTCGACGTAGTTGTTCTCTCGAATCGTCAGCACCTGTGAATGGATGGACCGACCGAGGCCAGCCCAGTAGTTGACGTTGATGATGATACCCAGCAAGATAGGGTTCTTCGGATTGAACGTGATGGCGAGGATCATCACCAGCGGGAGACCAGGGATGGCCATGACGAAGTCCGATATCGACATCAACACGCGTCCGACCGAACCGCCCTTGTAGCCAGCGACGGTCCCGACGAGGACAGCGATGCCAGTCGCCCAGAGGCCACCCGAAGTGACCATCAACAGGATGTCAGGGGTCGAGTGGATGATGAGTGCGGCGAGGTCCGTCCCCGACGCGGTCGTTCCGAGTGGGTACTTCATGTTCTCGAACAGCATCAGGTACCGAGGAGCCTGACTGGTCGAGGGTTCTCGCCAGAGACCGAGGATGGCCACCAGCGACAACAGTAAGTAAAAGCCGATGATGAGCAATCCGAGTCGGGTTCTGCTGTCCGACCACGCGACGATCATCGGTTTCAAGACGTTTTCTTCGTAGAACTCCCGAAGTCGCTCCTCGCGAGTCACCGTCACCGACGACGAGGCCGAACCCCGCCAGTCGACGCCAGCACCGTCCGTAGCCAGCGTGCTGGACTCGTCTCCCTCAGTACGCTTCATCAGAACCTCCGGCGCTGATTCGTGGGTCGATCTTGCTGTAGGTCAGGTCGGCGATGTAGACGCCGACGATGAGTGCGACGGTGATGACGAGGAACGTCGCCATCATGAGCGGGTAGTCGTTCGCCTTCAGTGCGGCGAACATGTAGTATCCGAGTCCGGTGTACGAGAATATCTGCTCCAGAATGACGGTCCCCGACAGGCGGAACCCGAGGAGCAACAAGAACCCGGTGTACATCGGAAGGATGGCGTTCCTCGCGACGTATCGAGTTGCAATCCGGCGGTCGGCGAGTCCGCGAAGTCTCGCGACGCGGACGTAGTCGTTACCGAGCACCTGGATACTGTTCCCGCGCATGGCCAACGCTTGCCCACCAATCCCGCCGAGCGTGTACGAGAAGATGGGCAAGATGCTGTGTTCGAGTGCGCTGAGCAAGAACGGGATGCTCAGTTCTTTCTCGACGCTGGCCCCGACTGTTCCCGCCGTCGGCAACCATCCCCACTGGTACGAGAAGACGTACAGTGAGATGACGGCGACGACGTAGAAGGGGACGGACATCAGGGCAATCGAGAGGCCACTGAACGCCTTGTCGAACCGTGAGCCTTCCCAGTAGGCCTGTAACGACCCGAGGAAGATACCGACGGCAAACATGAGAATCGTCGACACGAGGACGACGAACACCGTCCACGGCACCGCTTCGGCGATAATTCGTGCCACTGGTTCGCCCAGTGAGATGGACTCGCCGAAATTCCCCCGAGCCACTGCCCCCATGTAGTCTAGGTATTGCTGCCAGAGCGGTGCGTTGGGGTTGATGTTCTGGAGATTCGCAATCCGGGCGTCGACTTCCGATGCCGGAACACCCTGTCGAAGCAGTTGCGCGCGCAACTGCGTGAAGGGGCCGCCTGGAAGGAGGCGAATCAGTCCGAACGTGAGCGTCGCCACCGCGAAGATGGTAGCGAACACCCTGAGCGTCCGACGGACGTAGTAGTTACTCATCGTGACGTGACTCCAATCCGTTCATTTCCTGGCCATGAGCTGACCCTGGCGTGGGAGCCACTCGCTTGGCCACTTGACTGCTCGTTCGTCACTGCCTTCCTCCGGGATGTCCCACTCGTCGTCGGTGAGCCACGACTGGTCGAGCTTCGCGACCAGTCCCAGCACTGGGAGGTTCTGATTGTGGTGCCACGCGACACGCGTGATGATTTCTTCCGTCGTGGCTCGGTCCTGCGTGGTCGAAACTTCCTGAATCTCCGACAGTGGGTCGATAGTCATCTCACCGCCGTCCATTCCGGGGACAGTCTGTTCACCCTCCGGGAAGTTGTGTCCGCCGTCGATGTCCGGGATGTTGAGCTGCCAGCGGAGCGGGAAGTACGGGAACGCAGACCGCGCCCCTCCGGGCATCCAGTAGAGCGCACCGATCTTGAAGTTGGATTCGACGTAGCCACCGAAGTAATCGCCCGTCGGTTTCTGGCTGATTTCGAAGTCGAAGCCGAACGAGTTCAGTTGGTCGACGACAGTGTTCGTCGCCGTGGTCCAGTCCGTCCAGCCAGCGGGTGTGTAGTACGTTCCACCGAG
>NZ_LOPV01000415.1 GCF_001469865.1 Haloferax profundi | reverse complement strand
CGGTCCTGCGTTCTCGGCGACCTGCTGGCGGTTGACGACGTGGGCGACGGCTTGCCGGACCTTTCGCTTCCCGAAGTCGGGGTCGTCGTGGTTGAACACGATACCGTACCCCCACTTCGCGGAGATGGCGACTTCTTCGACGGAGTCGGGGAAGTTGGCGACAATCTTCGGCGGCGCGAAGAGACTCGTGACGAAGTCGAGTTCGCGACCCATCAGGCCCTGTTGGAGTGCCGTGTTGTCTCCCCGCGAGAGAAGCGAGATACCCGCGAAGTTGATGTTGTCAGCGCCGTAGTACTCGGGGTTCCTCGTGAGCTCCCACGACTGCTTCGACTTCGACT
>NZ_LOPV01000414.1 GCF_001469865.1 Haloferax profundi | reverse complement strand
GAAGGGACCACTCGCCACCACGTCTCCTTCGTATTTGAACTGCTGGAGTTCCGAGGCTTCCTTGTCGAGGAACTGTTCGAAGGTCGGGTGGTGGGCGAACAGTCGGAGTGAACCGTTGGCGAGAGTGTGCTTGATGACTTCTGGGTTGGATGGTCGTTTCAGGTTGAGAACGACAGTCTTGTCGTCTTCACCCTGTTCGACGCTCTCGGTGAAGTCCCAGAGCGACGCTTCCATCTTCTTCATCAGGCGGAACTGGGTCAGGACGTCACGCGCGGTCACGTCCTCGCCAGTGTCCCACGACAGGTCGTCGCGGAGCGTGAGTGTCACCGTCTGCCCGTCGATGGACCACTCTTCGAGTGCGGCTAACTCGAACTCACTGGTCGCGAAGTTGTATGCCGCAAACCGTTCGAAGACGAAGTTCCCTGCTCGTGGGTCGTAGTTCTGTGTCGCTTCCGGGTTCAGGTGCAGGTTCGTCGGGACGCCGTTGTTCGTGGCACCGACCATCTTCTTGTCGAGGACAGTCGTCCCACTCGATTCGGAATCGTCACCACCTGCACTGCCCCCATCGGATTCGGTCGTGTCCCCCCCAGACCCGCCGTCGTCGGTCGTTTCCCCCTCGTTGGAAGTACCAGTACAACCCGCGAGGGCTGCGATTCCAGTTGCTCCGGTTAGTTCGACGAAATTGCGTCGGCTAATCAAGTCGCTAAAGCGGTCAGTGCTGTCTGACATGGTGTACTGCTAACAAACCCGAGCCATTGTTAATAAACATTTGGTTAGATGTTACATTTTGCTGCGCTAACACCTCTCGCTGAGTCGTCGGCAGAGAGGGTATACCGGTCGGGCCTCGCAAGAATTATGTAGTGTCACTCGTTACCACGGTCAGTGGCCCCAAACAGAGCACGGGGGCTCTCCCGCCGCGATTTCGTCACAGCAGCAGTGGCGATTGGCGGGACGAGTGCCCTCACAGCGTGTATGGAGCGAGAGCAATCGACGAGTGGCGACCCGGCGACGCCCGTCGAATCCGAACCGGCATCGACGGCCGAATTTCCTCGGGGTGACCCCGACGCGATTCCCTCAGGGCAACATCGCTGGGGAGAGTACCTCGTTCGTGACGCACACGGGAACACGGTTCCACCCCAACAACTCGTCACGATTGGACTCAAGTACGAAGGGTCGGTTCCCCCCACAGACGAAGAACGGGAACAGGTAGAATCCGCCCTCCAAACACTCGAAGAAGCCTTTCAGTGGGGGACCGGTGGCAACGCGGGTGCGGCGTTCAACCGTGGCCTCCTCTTCATGCTCGGATACGCCCCTCGGTACTTCGATGCGGTTGGACAGACCCCAGACCAACTTTCGTCACCCGAAGACGTTCTCACTGCTGTCGGTGAAGACCCTGCGAAAGCAGACCCGTACGATGCTGCACTGCTCATGACCAGTGACATCGGGTCCATCGTCCTCGCTGCCGAAGAAGCACTCTTCGGTGAACTCGACGAGGTGAACGGCGTCTCCGTCGACGCAACGTTCGAGGGCGTGTTCTCGAAAGAAGGTCGACACACCGGATACGTCGGGAAGGGCCTTCCCGCCGACAAACTAGACGAAGAGCGCATTCCAGAGGACGCCCCCCTCTCGATGGGGTTCAAGTCCGGGTTCCGCGGCAACCTCCCCGCCGAGGACGCAGTCACGCTCTCGTCGGGACCGTTCGCCGGCGGGACGACGATTGCGTCCTCGACGCTCCTCATCGACCTCGATCGATGGTACGACCAGCAAACAGACGAGCGTGTCGCAGAGATGTTCTGTCCCGCTCATACGACCGACGACGTGGGACCGACGGGCGACAAACTCGGCAGCGACAGCGGCATCACAGAGGAGGATGTCGGTCGCATCGAAGAAGACGCCAACTCACGTGGGCGCGTCGGGCACACACAAAAAGTCGCTCGGGCCAGAGACGACCAGTTCGAACCCCGCATCCTCCGCAGAGCAGAGGGCGTCGCAACGAACCAACACGACAGAGCAGGGTTCGAGTTCAACTCCGTCCAACGAACCATGGAGGACTTCGTCGAGACGCGACGGGCGATGAATCCCGAAGAGTACGACTTCGACGTCCCAGCCGAAAACCACGGCATCGTCGACTACCTCGAGACCCTCCGTCGAGGGAGTTATCTGGCACCGCCACGGGAACGGCGGGCGCTTCCGGTGGTCTAGATGGTCGCACGTCGTGTTCTCACGTTTGCACTGGCCCTCGCAGTAGTTCTCGCAGGGGTCTCACTTGGTCCCACGTTTCTCGACCAAGACGCCGACAGCCCCGAGCCTTCCCGACTCGCGTTCTCGGACGTCACCGAGCAATCGGGCCTC
>NZ_LOPV01000413.1 GCF_001469865.1 Haloferax profundi | reverse complement strand
GACTACGAAGCAGATGGGAGCGGGGTCGGAAGCGGAAACTCCGGCGTCTACGTGGCGGACGTGAACAGAGATTCGTGGCCTGACCTGCTGACTCTCGGTGGCGAAACCCCGGCACTGTTCGTCAACGACGGTGGCCAGTTCTCTCGGACAGGCGCCCTGTCGTCGGTCGACCACCACATCAAGAGTGCCGTGTTCGTCGACGTCGAACGCGATGGATGGACGGATTTGCTCTTGTTCACCACCGAGGGAACTGTGATATCGTTCCGAAACGACGCTGGAACGTTCGTCCGAACTGAATACGGTCTCGGGAACCTCACGTATCCCCTCGGCGCGACTGCAGCAGATTACGACCAAGACGGCGACACCGACCTGTTCGTCTACCAGTCTGGGTCGTGGCACGACCGGAAGCCGGCAGGGTACTTCAGTCTCGACGAGGGCATCGGCGACGACAACGGCAACGAGAACTATCTGTACGAGAACGTCGACGGAACGTTCCAGCGAGTCGAATCCGCGGGAGTAACTGGCCGTCATTGGAGTCTGGCCGCCAGTTTCGCCGACGTGACCGGAGATGGCTACCCGGACATACACGTCGCGAACGACTACAACAACGACACACTCTACGTCAACACCGGTGACGGGCAGTTCGAGCGCCATACCCTCGGCGGGTCGACGGCACGCAACGGGATGTCCTCCGAAGTGGCAGACGTCACCGAGGACGGACGACCCGACGTCTTCGTCTCGAACATCTGGTTCCCCAACCTCAAGGGCAACATGTCCAAAGAACGGTACGAGCGCCTCAAGCGCCTCCTCGACTTCGTCGTCCACTCCGGACGAACCAAAGGGAACACGCTGCTGGTCAATCAGGGCGAAGGCACGTTCGTCGACGATGCAGACGAACTCGGCGTCCGACACGGAGGGTGGGGCTGGGCAGCGAGCGCGACCGATTTCGACAACGACGGTGACCGAGACATCGTACACACGACGCAAATCGTGGTCAGGGTCAACCGAACCAACCCCGTCTACACGTATCCGATGGTCTTTCAGCGCCACGACGACGGGTTCTCGCACGTGAACGCGAGTACACACGGGATGGCAGAGACCGATGGTCGCGGGATGGCGACGCTCGACTTCGACCACGACGGTCAGCAAGAAGTCGTCGTCGCGACGTACGACGACCGATTCGTGGTCTACGACAACAAGGCGACGACAGATGCCGAGGCGGTACAGTTCCGAGTCACCGACGAGAACGGCGCAACGGCGCTCGGTGCAGTCGTGACCGTCCGGACAGGAGAACGCGAGCACGTGGTCCAGCAAACGGCGAACGTCGACTATCTATCGCAAGATAGCCGTACCGAGCACGTCGGCGTCGGAGAACACGACACGGTCACGCTCGACGTCGAGTGGCCCGATGGGACGACTCGGACCTTCGAAGACGTCGAGAGTAACCAGCGGCTTCGCATCCAGAAGTCGGGCCTCGTCGTGACCTCGTCGCAAAACGCGACTGTCTGAGCGACGATAGTCACGCGTTGGCAAATGTATAAGTAGCAGTGGATTTCTCTTCGCTGTATGCAGTCAGAAAGCAAACATCCCCCTTACAGAGACGAGACTCTCCCGACAGAGAAGCGCGTCGAGGACCTCGTCGACCGAATGACGGTCGAAGAGAAAGTCGGGCAACTCGTCGGCACGTGGGCGGGACAACTTGGTGAGTTCAAATCGGTCGAAGACGTCGAAGACGAAGTCGTAGAATATGCGGTCGGTGCCGTTGCGTCGTTCGGATGGGCTGGCGCAGTCGACTCTCGAATAGACGACGTGGTCGAGACGGTCAACCACCTTCAGGAAGTCGCGTTGTCGAAGACACGACTCGGAATTCCGCTATTATTCAACGTGGATGCAGTCCACGGTCACGCATACGTCGCCGAAGGGACGGCGTTCCCGAACGGACTCGGGATGGCGGCAACGTGGGACGAAGACGGCGTCGAGAAAGCAGCAGCGGTTACTGCAACCGAAGTCAGAACGTCGGGCGCACAGCAGAACTATTCACCCACCTGTGACGTTGCCCGAGAACCACGGTGGGGTCGAACCTTCGAGACGTTCGGCGAGAGCCCATTTTTGTGCGGTCGTCTGGCAGGTGCGATGGTACGTGGATACCAAGGCGACGGCCTCGACGACCCCAACTCCGTGGCAGCAACGGCGAAACACTTCCCGGCGTATAGCGAACCCGCACGCGGGGAAGACACTGCCCCTGTCGAAGTCTCATCGTACCTCCTCCGGAACATCTTCTTACCATCGTTCCTCGACGCTATCGACGAAGGTGTCGCGTCTGTCATGCCCTGCTACAACGCAATCGACGGGCGACCCGCACACGGGTCGCGCGAATACCTCACAGACCTTCTCCGTGGGAAACTCGGATTCGATGGAACCGTCGTCTCCGATTGGAACGGAGTCCGGATGCTACACGAGGACCACTTAGTCGCGAGCGACCACCGTGACTCAGTCCGAATGACACGTGAGGCAGGGCTCGACATCGCATCGGTCGACGCTATCGCTCACGCAGACCACCTCGTGTCTCTCGTCGAAGCGGGCGAGATTGCAGAAGACGTTCTCGACGAGAGCGTCAGCCGCGTGCTCGACCTCAAATTCCGACTCGGACTCTTCGAAGACGCGTTCGTCGACGCGAACGAAGCGCGAGACGTCGTCGGTGCCGATGCTCATCGTGACGAGGCGTTAGAGACGGCACGGAAGTCGATGACACTCCTTCAGAACGACGACACGCTCCCACTGGACCCCGAGGCCGACATTCTCGTCGCCGGACCGAACGCAGACAATCCCATTCACCAACTCGGTGGGTGGAGTGTCCCCGACGAAGCAGGCACCGACGTCGTATCGATCAAAGATGGAATCGAATCCGTCTGTGACGGGACAGTAACCTACGAGCAGGGGACGACGATAAACGACCCAGTCGATATCGACGCCGCAGTCGAAGCAGCGAAAGATGCGGACGTCGCGGTGGTCGCAGTCGGAGAAAACTGGTACATCCACGAGTTCGGACCTACAGAAGAGAGCGGCACTGCCCCCGACGAGTTTCCGAATCGAACCACGCTCGAACTCCCCGATGCACAGCGTGACCTCGTGAAAGCGTTGCACGAGACGGGCACTCCCGTCGTCGGTGTCCTCGTCACCGGTCGACCGCTGGCCGTGGAGTGGATGGCAGAGAACCTCCCGTCACTGTTACTGGCGTACTACCCAGGAACGATGGGAGGGCAGGCCGTCGCGGAGACGCTGTTCGGAGCGTGCGACCCCAGTGGACGATTACCGATTTCGTTCCCGCGGTCCGCAAGTCACCTTCCAACCCGGTTCAATCACTTCCCTCACCCGACACCAATCGGTCCCGACGAACACCTCCCGTCGTACGACCCACTCTTCGAATTCGGTCACGGGCTGAGTTACACTGATTTCGAGTTCGGTTCGATGTCCGTGACGGACGAGCAGATTCCGCCCCACGGGACCACGACAGTCGAAGTGCCTGTGGAGAACGTCGGGGACCGACACGGTTCCACTGTCGTACAGGTGTACGTCACCGACCAGGCTGGAACGCGGGTGACACCAGTCCGGGAACTCTGTGGATTCGAGCGCGTCTCGCTCGACCCTGGCGCCACAGAGACGGTGTCGGTCCCCATCGATGCGGCATCGATTGGGCGTGTCGACGAAGCTGGGAGGGTTCTGGCTATCCCAGGTGAATACACCCTCCGTGTCGGCGACCAAAACGTCACGATTACCGTCGAACCGGAATCGAACTGACCGGTCTCGACGCGAGCGGACTAACCCGTTTCGAGCAAGATTTTTTCGGTGGCTACGTTCTCACTGACGCTTCACACGTCGAGAGATAGGCATCAGGACGTCGTCTCCACAGTACAACGGGAGATGATACACGGAGACCGTACCGCTGGGGCCCTCGACCTATTTGGCAGACTTAGTGCTGTAGGTCGACCACAGTCGACGTGTGTCACCTCCGTGTACAGTTCGTTCAGATGAGCACGAATTGTTCTAAACACCCGTTGGAGCGTCCCTCAGCTCAGAATTCGGTATTCAATTGGAAGACACTGGATGACATCAGTCCACACACAACAAACATATTCATTACATCATATCAAATTATATAGTACTTTGAGAAAAGAGTCGGTTTCTCCTCACTTTGACAAATGAGTTTAATTGCTGTATTCTACCTTCTCAACCCCCCTAACCTAACTATCTAGTCCAGATACAGCCAAATACCCAGATATTCAACACAACTCAATTCTCTGTATAGGGAAATGAACAATAAGTCTCCTGATATTGTAATCCCTTGCGAGACGGCTCCTAACGGTGTATTTGGAATTGAAATCGATTTGATTCGCTACCCGGTGGATAGACTGAGACGTGTCGTCGGTTTAGTTATCACATTATAGACAATATCCGAGAGAGCGACCGACCAAGCTATTACAGACATACATTAGTAATGGCTTGGCTCGACTCGTATACTCAGTTTCCTCGAGGCAAACTGGAACGAGACTATACGAAATGTAGAGATGAATCGCGCCCCATTACACTCGTACTGTCGTCATTTATTCTGGCATTGGTCAAGTCGTGGTTCGATGGGGTAGTGTCTCTACGGAGGTCGAATTAGTACATCGGTACTCACACAGATCCTGCTAATTACTATTTTCATTACCATTATTGGTTAAGCGCAGTGTCGATTTTGGGTTTTGTTTTCCACGCATACTTAAGACATATATCTATATTGTCCGAGCTCAATTAAACAGAGACGACAATATTGGATGGAGATTCAATTGATATCTCATAGTGTATTTTTCTTCACAGTGGATAGTCGTATTAGTTATCAGTTACACATACATCTAATAATCTAAACATCGATTGGTTCGTGCTGCTCCAGACAGGATTCGAGTTGTCGAGACTCTGCTCGCAGCGTATCGAGTTCGGCTTCGATTGCACCGCGTTCGAGTTTCGCTCGTTGCTCGTCGGTGAGTCGTTCACGAGCGACGGCAGTCGCTCTGAGGCGGTCGAACTCCCCCTCGCTATTCGAAGCGAGTCTGAACACAGAGCGGGCGCGTGCCACCGTCGAATCGTCTGCGAAGCGACCGACGACTGCAACTAGTTCTCTCGTTCGCCACCTGAGTTCCTTGGCTGGTGCCGGCGGCCACGAAATAGTGAGCGAATCCGCCGCATCTGATAGCTGCGAGAGAAACGTCTGGTTCGTCCCTACGGCCGCTGAAAACGTCTCGGGGTCGTCGACGTAGTGGTCGAGTTTCGACCGTGAGAACGACGCCAACTCGGTGAGTCTCCGGACCGGTTCAGACCCGATTTCAGCAGTATCGAGGTAGGTCCGTAATCGTCGAGGCGGCGATGGCAACTCGACGAGCGGGTAGGACTCTGCAGTTGCTAACAGAGCCAATACCTCACGGGCAGGTGCCACCCCCAAGAACTGATCGAAGGCCGTCGTTACAGCCTCGTTGTACGCCTCGATGGGTTCAGAGAGCTCATCGGTCGAGAGATCTAGGTCTGCTTCGCCGAGTGCGAGAAGTTCTTCGAGTTCGTCGATTTGTTCGCCGACGTCGCGGTGTCGCTGCTCGACAGCGTAGCGTGCCCTCTCGTATTCCTCCCGTGCAGTCTTCCAAGACTCGAGGAGTTGGGCATCTTGGCGTACCGGTTCGAGCGCCTCGCGAGCCTGTGCGAAGTCACTCGTGGACAGTGTGGACGTGATACCGGTAGTGAGGATATCGTTGGCTTCGATGAACGATTCGCTGTGGGACACGTCGGGAGGGATTTCGTCGAGTGTGTCGGAGAGTGCCTCCCTGAATTGGACGTACCCTTTGAGGTCGTCTCGGTCCGTCGCACGAGACTCGTATTGGTCGAGAATCCGTTCGACGTTGTCGAGTGCTTCGGCGGCAGTTTGGAGTTCAGCCTTGCCGCGGTCTTCGACCGCTGTGCGTGTCTCGTCGAGTTTCCGTGCCGCAGCACGCACCGACTTCACGTCGTCGGGCGTGTCAGTCATCATCCCCTCCTGAGCGAGTGAGTAAATCGGGTGAGACGAGTGTCATTAGCGTACTATGAGTACTTGAGACACAAAAATGCGGCTCGAGAGTTCTCATCGAATGGCCTCGAATTGTCGAAATTGCCGGACCAAACGTCCGTCTTTTCGCACTCTATCGATGAGGACACCTCGTACCGTGTTGGGAGTGGTCCTCGCTTGGGCCGCGCGACGACTTTTTGATAGCATCACACACGAGCCTGTCGTCGACTCTGACACTGTATCGCCGCCTAACTCACTGTTGGTCGAATCCGGCGTATGGGGTCCGGTGAGTGTTCCGAATCAAGTCTTCGTCCTGTACCTGAAGCCCTAGTTCGTCCAGTTCTTCGCCAATTCGGCTGAGGTCGTCGCCATCCTCACCGATAGCACGCACCAAGACGTTCGATTCACCCGTCATCACTTCTTGTACCTCGACGACACCGGAGACCTCCGCAGCGGCGATAGCTAGTTCCTCTCGTTCTGGGATTGGCGCCGTGCAGACGATGAGCGTGAACAGTTGGTATCCCGCAGATTCGTAGTCCACATCGGCGTGATATCCCCGGAGCACGCCATCTCCTTCGAGCCGTTGGATGCGGTTCCGGACCGTACTCGCTGATACGTCGAGAGATTCCGCGATATCCGTCGAAGAGGTGTGTCGCGCTTCACCTTGGAGCATGTACAATATCTCTCGATCCAGATCGTCGAGCCCACTCATCGTGATTCACTTCGGGAGAAGGCAGACAAAAGGGTTAGTCTTGTCCACAATATTATCGGGAGTCGGATTATTTGGACCGAATATTTGCGAATCGGCAATCAGATATAAATAAAGTGAGACAATCAACGCTTTCTAAAGGATAGAGCAGAAACGGTACCGGTACGAGCTCCAATGAACCCAACAGAGATAGGCGTACGTCTCGTTGCAGGTATCCTCCTCATCCTCGCGAACGGGTTTTTCGTCGCCATCGAGTTCGCACTGACTCGGGCTCGGCAGTTTAGTAAAGACGAGTTCATCGATGGAAACCCCGCACTCGAACGAGCGTGGGAGATGACGAACAACCTCGAAATCTATCTCACGACTTGTCAAGTGGGTATTACGGCCTCCAGTATCGCCGTCGGTATCGTGGCCGAACCAGCACTCGCAGCCCTGTTCGAACCTTACTTCGCCAGTACGCCGCTTGCCTCGATTGGCGTGGGCGCCCTCATCGCGTTCGGTATCATCAACCTCCTTCACCTCACACACGGTGAACAGACACCGACCTATCTCGGCGTCGAACGTTCACGACTGGTGTGTCGATACGGAGCGACCCCCCTGTACTGGTTCAACTGGCTGATTTCGCCACTCATCACGCTCGGCGACTGGATTGCCAAAGGGACACTCAAACTGTTCGGAATCGAGATGACCGGGGCGTGGCTCGAGACCGAAGAAGACGTGCTCGAGTCGCGTGCCCAGCTTCGAAATCGACTCCACTCACTGCTCGAAGAAGGAGATATTCCCGAAGAACGCCGTGACGAAGTGCTCAGCGCACTGGAGGTCGGGGAACTCTCCATCAGGGAAATCATGGTCCCGGCAGACGAAATCGTCGCACTCTCCACGACAGCCTCCGCCGGAGAGAATTTCGAGAGAATTCGAAAGACACCGCATACTCGCTTCCCACTCGTCGGTGAGGAGTTGACCGACTTCCAAGGGGTCGTGTACGCACCATCGATTATCGAACACTTCGAAGAATTGAAAGGTGGTTCCCTCTCGTTCTCCGAGATTGCGGCACCACCCACGACGTTGGCCGCAGAGACGAACGTGAGTGACGCGTTCGACCAGTTCCAAGCAGAAGACCAGGAACTCGCACTGGTCTTACAAGACGGTGAAGTCGTTGGACTGCTCACGGCGACAGACGCCCTCGAAGCAGTGATGGGAGAGCTCGAGGACCCACTCGACCAACGAGTGTCGGTTTGAACACTAGTAGACAAACGTTTGGGTGACGCACAGCATCGAGAGCAGAGAAACGAAGTCTCCACTCGGTGCTGTTCTGACGGCGCTGCGGGCCGCAACGACGGTACAAGACCCAGCGGCGTGGTCGAACGCGAACTGTTCCCCGAATCAGATTCGTGAATCGGCGAAGTGTTCATGGTAAGGGGTAGAGTGGCTATGGATATGGACCGCGAGACGCTTACACAGGCACTCGAGTACGCGGACCTCACGTCGTACCAAGCCGACGCCTACCTCACACTCCTTGAGATGGGTGTCTCGCCTGCTATCGAAGTGGGCCGAGAGAGCGCTGTACCCGTCTCGCAAGTGTACGACGTTCTTCGGAGCCTCGAATCGAAGGGGTACGTCGAGACCATCGAGCGAGAGAAACTCTACGTTCGACCGTGTGACCCGGAGGCAGCGATGGCAGACCTAGAGACGAGGGGTGAACTCCTCCACGATGCTGCCGACGCGGTCCGCGAGCGATACCGAACTCCCGAACGGATGGACGCGCGAGTGGGTGTCACCAAGCGTGTCGAGACAGCAGTCGAGAACGCACAGGACCTCATCGACGACGCAGAAACCGTGGTGGAAGTAGCCGGGTCGTTCGAACAACTACAGTCACTCTCCCCAGCGCTTCGAGAGGCCCGTAACCGAGGTATCGTCGTTCGTGCATCCGTCTACATCGACGAAGGAGAAGAACCACCCGCAGAGTTCGACCCGAATGGGGTCCTCTCAGAACTTCGTGTGTGCACCATCCCAGGGCCGTTTCTCGTCGTCATCGACCGAGACCGGACGTGTTTCGCACCGAACACACGCTCTGACGAAGACTACGGTGTCCTCGTCTACGACCGTATCCTCCCGTTCGTCTTTCACTGGTTCTTCCTCACCTGCCTGTGGAACCTCTACCCGACCGTCTACCTCGACGACGAAGACCAATTCACCTACGTCACCATCGAAGAGTTCATTCGAGATATCTTACCCTTGTGGGAACGAGGGTTCGAACTCGGGGTCACCGCAGAAGGAATCGACCTTGGAGAAGGTAGTGAGACCACTGTCGAAGGAAGCGTTTCCGACATCTCGTTCCACGGTGACGAACGAAACCCCTCACGGTTGGCACTCTCAGACCTAGGCTCCCACAAGAACCTCACACTCGATACGGGCGATGGGTCGGTCGTCGTTGGAGGATGGGGTGCTGTCTTCGAGGACATGGAGATGCGGACGAT
>NZ_LOPV01000412.1 GCF_001469865.1 Haloferax profundi | reverse complement strand
CGGAGAGACACCGTTCGCCCACTAGAGGCGGGACTGTCTGTTCAATTCTCGCCCGCTTCGAGCGACGCACGACGACTGAGAGACGGACTCTTCGAATCACGAAATCGTCAGGATTCAAATGGTAGACACCCACATACCAACCATGCCAAATCCATCTTCGTTTTCTCGGCAGATTGGGAGCGACCGCGTCGATGGGATGCGGGAATCGGTCATCCGAGAGATGACACGCGAGGCACACAGACACGACGCCATCAACCTCTCACAAGGGATTCCCGACGAAGACGAGACGCCACCGAGCGTCAAACAGGCGGCCAAGGCGGCAATCGATACCTCGAGTCAGTACACGATTACGTGGGGTCTTCCGGAACTCCGCGAAACGATTGCAGAACGGTACGAGGAGTGGAAAGGCGTCTCGTACGACCCAGAGACGGAAGTCACGGTCACGACCGGGACGAGCGAAGCAGTCGTCTCCAGCCTCCTCGCACTCTGCGACCCTGGTGACGGCGTCATCTACTTCGAACCGACCTACGAGAGTTACATCCCCGCCGTTCAATTCGCAGGAGGGCGGCCGATTCCACTCGACATCACGGACGGCCTCGAAGTCGACCCAGACGCGCTCAGAGAGGCCGCCAAAGACGCGTCCATCCTCATCCTCAACCACCCACACAACCCGACGGGGAAGGTCTTCACCCCTCGTGAACTCGAACTCGTCGCCGACGTCGCTGCCGCAGAAGACCTCATCGTCGTCACCGACGAAATCTACGAACACATCGTCTACACCGACGAGTACCGCAGTCCCGTCGAAATCGACGGCCTCGCCGGACGGACCGTCGTCTGCACGGGCATGTCGAAGACCTACTCTGTGACCGGGTGGCGCGTCGGGTTCGCACTCGCACCCGAACCACTCTCCGCCGAACTCCGAAAGGTCCACGACTACACGAGCATCTGTGCACCGACTCCGTTTCAGAAAGCCGGTGTCGAGGCGCTTTCTCTCCCGGAAGACTACTACGCGAACCTCTCT
>NZ_LOPV01000411.1 GCF_001469865.1 Haloferax profundi | reverse complement strand
GTACGAACGCCGCCGTGACACGCTCTACGATGGACTTCGAGCAGTCGGCTTAGACCCCGTCAAGCCAGACGGTGCCTACTACATGCTCGCTCGGTATCCGACCGACGAAGACGACACAGCGTTCACACTTCGCCTCATCCGCGAGGCCGGCGTCGCGGCAGTCCCTGGGAGTAGTTTCTACACGGAGGGGTCTGCAGATTGGGTTCGCTTCACCTTCTCTCGTAACGAAGCGACAATCGAAGAAGCACTCGCTCGCCTCGACGAGAATCGGTTCTGGTAGGGGGCAGTAGTCTTACCGGCGAACCAACGCTGTTGAGCGCTCCAGTCGGAGAGAGAGAGGGTCTGAGCACGCGACACGCACTCAGTGCTCGTTCACGACTCGTCCACGAGACCGGTGCAAGGACGGTGGCACCACCCTACCGAGAGGTCGTACGCAGACACCGACCCTGAGCTCTCGATTTACTGGAGGTCGAAGCGGTCGAGGCTCATGACCTTGTCCCACGCATCGACGAAGTCGTGCACGAACTCCGCTTCTGCGTCGGCGCTTCCGTAGAACTCTGCGATGGCGCGGAGGCGCGAGTGTGACCCGAAGATGAGGTCCACGCGCGTCCCCTTCCACTTGAGTTCGCCCGACTCTCGGTCACGGCCTTCGAACACGTCTTCGGCGTCCGAGGACGGTTCCCACTCTGTGTCCATAGAGAGCAGGTTCACGAAGAAGTCGTTGGTCAACGTCTCCGGTTCGTCGGTAAAGACGCCGAGGTCAGACTGCTGGTAGGTGGCGTTCAGTGCGCGCATCCCGCCGACCAGCACCGTCATCTCGGGTGCCGTCAGGTCGAGCAGGTCCGCCTTGTCGACGAGGGACTCTTCGGCTGGTCGGTCGTTTCCGTCTTCGACGTAGTTGCGGAACCCGTCGGCGCTCGGTTCGAGCACCTCGAAGGATTCGACGTCGGTCTGTTCTTGGGAAGCATCGGTGCGGCCAGGTTCGAACGGAACCTCTACGTCGTACCCAGCATCTGCGGCCGCCTGTTCGACGGCGGCACAGCCACCGAGCACGACGAGGTCGGCGAGCGAGACTCTCGTCTCGTCGGACCGGGAACCGTTGAAGTCCTCCTGAATAGTTTCGAGGACTCCGAGCACTGTCTCCAGTTGGTCCGGCTCGTTCACGTCCCAGCTTCGCTGTGGTTCGAGGCGGATGCGGCCTCCGTTTGCACCACCGCGCTTGTCGCTGTCGCGGTACGTCGACGCCGACGCCCACGCAGTCTTGACGAGTTGGGAGATAGAGAGTTCGGAGTCGAGAATCTCTGCTTTGAGGTCAGCAATCTCCGCTTCGCCGATGAGGTCGTAGTCAGCGTCTGGGATGGGGTCCTGCCAGAGCATCTCTTCGTCCGGAACTTCCGGACCGAGGAACCGAGACGGCGGGCCCATGTCGCGGTGGATGAGTTTGTACCACGCCTTCGCGAAGGCCTCTTGGAACTCGCGGGGGTTCTCGTTGAAGCGCTCGATAATCTCGCGGTAGTCTGGGTCCCGCTTGAGCGCGATGTCCGTCGTCAGCATCATCACGTCTTCTTTCTCCGACGGGTCCTCGACGCCTGGTGCGGCGGCGTCTAACTCGTCGTTCTTCGTGGTCCACTGCCACGCGCCACCGGGGCCTTTCTCTGGCTCCCACTCGTAGTCGAGCAGGTTGTCGATGTAGCCCATGTCCCACTGAATCGGTGCAGACGTCCACGGGCCCTCGATACCACTGGTAATCGTGTCAGCGCCTTTGCCGGAGCCGAACTCGTTCTCCCAGCCGAGGCCCTGTTCTTCGATTGGGGCCGCTTCCGGCTCGGGCCCGAGGTTGTCACCAGAGTCGGCACCGTGGACTTTCCCGAACGTGTGCCCGCCGGCGATGAGCGCCGCCGTCTCCTCGTCGTTCATCGCCATGCGACCGAACGACTCTCGGATGTTCTTCGCCGACGCTTCTGGGTCGGGTTGGCCGTCCGGACCTTCCGGGTTCACGTAGATGAGACCCATCACGGTTGCTCCGAGTGGCTCTTCGAGTTGCCCGTCGTCGGTGAAGCGGTCGGATGCCTCCATCTCGTTCTCGGGACCCCAGTAGACAGACTTGTCG
>NZ_LOPV01000410.1 GCF_001469865.1 Haloferax profundi | reverse complement strand
CGAACGTCTCGAAGCCCATCGACTCGAGAGCGACGTTGCCTGCCAGGACCAGCAGGTCGGCCCACGAGAGATTACGGCCGTACTTCTGCTTGACGGGCCAGAGCAGTCGGCGTGCCTTGTCGAGGTTCGCGTTGTCGGGCCAACTGTTGAGGGGTGCGAAGCGCTGCATGCCACCGGCCGCGCCACCGCGACCATCAGTGGTGCGGTACGTGCCGGCGCTGTGCCACGCCATCCGAATAAAGAGGGGACCGTAGTGACCGTAGTCAGCAGGCCACCACTCCTGCGAGGAGGTCATCACTGCCTCGATGTCCTCCTTCACGGCGTCGAAGTCGAGTGACTCGAACGCTTCAGCGTAGTCGAACGCTTCGTCCATCGGGTCGACGTTGTGAGCGTTCTGGTCGAGGATGTCCAGTTTCAACTGATTTGGCCACCAGTCTTGGTCGGATTGCATCGTCGGGTGATTGTTACTACTGCATGTAAAGATTGTCTAATTCGGAAATGAAATTCTATTTTTGAAATGAAGACTCCGGTGCAGCCAAAGTGAGATATCGAATTCGTGAACAAATCTCAGCAATATGCACGAAGGCCTAGTTCAGAGCCACTTCAGAATCTACCATGGCCTGGCGGTTTGAACTGCGCTACTGAGTTTGGCGGCCTCTAACGGCAAGTAACAGCACTTCGAGAGACCAGAATCAGACCGTGCTGGACACAGGAACTATCCCCTCTGTGGCACCATACACTCAGTCCCAAAGGTCGTACATGTCGTCCTGAACACCGCCAGTGTAGTGCTCGCCGTCGGAGACGACACCACACTCGTCATCGTCAGTCGGGGATTCGACCGTTGCGACCACCGTCGCTTCGATACCTTCGTCGGCGAGTGCTGTGAGCACTGAGTCAGTCTCGTCGGCAGGAACTGTCGCAAGGAGCGCACCCGACCCGAGAATCCGAATCGGGTCGACACCCATCGCTTCACACACCGCCCGTGTCTCGGGGCGGACGGGAACAGCATCTCTCTCTACGTCGATACGGACGCCCGACGCGCAGGCGAGTTCGACCAATCCGTTGAGAACCCCACCCTCTGTCGGGTCGTGCATCGCTGTCGCAACGGAAGAGAGGACGGCCGACTCGGGGAGGACGCTGATGTCGTCGAAGAATCCTGCGGCCCGGTCGACGGTCTCGACGTCGACACCAGCCGATTCGAGGTCGCCGCGGAAGTCGGTCGCGAGCACGGCGGTCCCTTCGATGCCCGCCCCTTTCGTGAGTATCACTGCGTCACCGGGCGACGCGCCCGACGTGGGGACGTAACGGTCGGTGGGCCCCAAACAGGTCAGCGAGAGAAGTGGGCGTGAGAGACCAGCGACGGTTTCGGTGTGCCCACCAACGATAGTGATTCCTAATCGGGTGGCTTCGGCGTCGAGTTGGGCGGTGATGTCGTCGAGGACGTCGACGTCGGGTTCGGGGAGGAGAATCGTACTCACGAGCCACTTTGGGATGCCACCGCAGGCAGCGACGTCGTTGCTCGCAATCGCGACGCCGAGTGTTCCGATACGCTTTGCGGCGAGCGAGATTGGGTCGGTCGTGACGACCATCGTCCCCTCGTCGGTTGCGACGGCAGCGGCATCTTCGCCGTAGCCAGCGCCAACGAACAGGTCGTCGTTGGCCGCACCCGTCCGCGAGAAGATGTAGCGGTCGAGGTCCGCGGGCGAGAGTTTGCTCATGGTGATAGTGTTGCAGGTCGGCTTTTGTGTCTTCCCGTTCGGCGGTGACCCGATTGGGCTCTCTTGCAGACAGACACCATCACGGCTTATACCACCTCCCACGAAACGGCCGACTATGCTGATGACACCCGGCCCGACGGCAGTCCCGCCGAGGGTTCGCGACCGGATGAGCGACCCGATGCCGAATCCCGACATCGAACAGGCGTTCTTCGACACGTACGACGAGGTCTGTGCAAAACTGCAGACCATCTACGACACCGACGACGACGTACTCGTCATGGGTGGAGAGGGGATTCTCGGCCTCGAAGCGGCCATCGCCTCGACGGTGGCCCCCGGTGACGACGTTCTGTGCGTCTCGAACGGTCTCTACGGCGATGGATTCGCCGACTTCGTGGAGAACTACGGTGGCAATCCGACACTCGTCGGTGCCGACTACACCGACCCACTCGATTACGCCGGTGTGGAAGAAGCACTCGACGAGGGCGATTTCAAAGTCGCGACGATGGTCCACTGTGAGACGCCGACAGGCACCCTCAACGACATCGAACCGGTCCTCGAACTGCTCCACGACAACGACGTACTGACCATCGTCGATGCCGTCTCCTCACTCGGTGGGACGCCCGTCCCGAGCGAGTACATCGACATCAACCTCGGCGCGTCCCAAAAGGCGTTCAGTTCGCCACCGGGACTGACGACTGTCTCGGTCAGCGACCGGGCGTGGGACGTCGCAGAAGAACGCGACCCCACGTCTCTCTATACGAACCTCCTCCCGTGGCGAGACACGAGCGATATGTTCCCGTATACCCACCTCGTGGCCAACGTCGCCGCCCTCGACGAGTCGCTCGAGATGATTCTCGAAGAAGGAGTCGAATCGGTCTACGAACGCCACGAGAGTGCCGCCGAGCACTGCCGCGAGCGTGGCGCAGCACTCGGACTCGACCTCTACCCCGACGTCGAGCGGAGTGCACCGACGGTCACAGCATTCCACGTGCCCGGCGAGGCGAAGGCACTGCAACGCGAACTCGACGAACGACACGACATCGTCCTGTCGACAGGACTCGCCGACCTCGAAGGCGACATCCTCCGCGTCGGTCATATGGGCTACAACGCCGACGTCGACAAAGTCGACCGTGTTATGGATGCGTTAGAAGCAGTGACCAACTAATCACTGGTCGACCCGAGAACTCTCCCGCGTGGTCGATTTTTCTTCGTCCTAACGCCACCATCTCACCGCCCGCTCAGTTCTCTCGGAGGGTGACGCTGTCGACCACTACTCTCGCTGTCAGTGTATCGGTTCTGTGGGACGTCCAAAAAGAACTATGGAAGAAGAAAGATGCGTGGGTTCAGTACGCCGCGTCGACGATGTCGTCGTCGAGTTCGTCGAACTGCGCCAGATACGACCGACGCTCGTCGCGGAGTTTCCGGTGTGCGCCGGCGAAGTCTTCGACGTGGTCTGCGACGACGTACTGAGCGATATCGATGCCGGGGACGTCCGTCGGGACGGTCAGACCGAGCATCTCGTCGTATGCCCATTCGATGCTCTCACGGGCGACACCTTCGAGGATGGCGACGGTCTCTTCGACGCCGACATCCACTGGGTCGTCGGTGCCGACAGCACCGGTGTTGATGACGAAGCAATCGACGTCGAGGTCGTCGATGAGGTCACGGAATCGGTTCCCCTCCTGCCCCTCTGAACCGATGATGAACGGGTTCGTTCCGACGACACGAATGGGTTCGCCAATTCGTGAGGGGTCGCCAGCGCTCGTCTCGACGGACTCGCCCAGCATGAACGCGACAGCGGCCTGTGTCTCGTCGAGTTTGGCAACCGGCGGCATCAGTGGGTTCCGCGTGATGAAGAACACCTGGTCGACGCTGTCGAGGTCGATATCCGTGGCCGAACTTTGGAGGCAGTCTCGCTGAATCACGGCGCGCGCATTTCGTCCGTACCGTGGTTCGTCGAATTCGACGGACCCATCGTCGTCGACGGCGACGTTCTCGAGGACGGCGCTTGCGTCGGTTGCGGCCCCGTAAAGTTCGGGTTGTTCGGCCTCGTCGAGGCCGAGTGTTTTGATGTAGAGGCCACCACCCTCACTACCGGCGACAGTTCCCGATGGGAGCAACGCACACACGTCGTCTTGGAGCATCTCTGCTCCCTCGGGTTCGTCGAGCCAGAGGCCGTGGCTGGTCAGCGTGGACTTTCCCGTCCCGGAGAGGCCGAGGTAGAGTTGGCCAACTTCGCGCTGGTCGTCTCCATCTCCGAGGCACACTCGTTTACTGCCGGCGTGGAGGCCGAGGCCACCTGCTTGTTTCGCGCGGTGCATGAACAGGCGGAGGAACGATTTCTTCGCTTCACCCGTGTAGTCGCTTCCGAGGACCGTCGTGAGTCCTACCTCGGGGAGGACGCGGATGCACGGTTCGTCGGT
>NZ_LOPV01000409.1 GCF_001469865.1 Haloferax profundi | reverse complement strand
GGGAGTTGGACGGTCACGAAATCAGGCTCTGCTCCGTTGGCTGGTTCGAGAAGTTTCGCCCACGCGAGTGCGATTCGGCCGTACTCTTTGGGAAGAAACAGTCGGCAGACGGCCGATACGTCCTCGTTCCGACCGACGACGCGGTCGACACACAGCACGTCGTTCGAGGAATCGTTCGCCCACTCGATGGCACGTTCGAACACAGCGATGTCGTCGTCGTCGAACGAGTCGTCGATGGAGTTCGCGGTTTGTGCCGCACTCCGGGAGCGGTAGTCACTCACGTACGACGGAGCGCCGAAGTCAGTGGTCGTCTCGAAGTGTTCGGAGTACTCGCGGAGTTCTGCAAGTGGAGGATTGTACGTTACGTGGTCCGCCGTGGTGGGGTCGGGGAAATCAGCCAGTGTCGGCCAGTGAGTTGCTTCTTCCATTCTATGTCACCATCTACGATTTAGTTTGATAAGGTTATTCAATCCGTAATCTGGCGTGAAAATAATTATTTGAAATCGGGTAAAAACGAAAGTTCCGTGGTGGCTTCGTCCGGGAAACACCGCCATCTCCGAGTCGTCGCTCGGTTAATTATTTTGGAGGTTGATAGTAAAAACCGACAACGGGTGTTTTCCCAGGGTTTTGGGGCCGAAATAGTGGCTAGTGAGAACACACTACAAACCGATAGAGAGGTGTTCGTGGTCCAAGCGTCGTCGAATACAGTCGGACTGTCGTCGCCACGAACCGGGCTACCGACTCGCACGTTCGAACCGATAGACGCTGATAAGTTCGTCTTCGCGCGTGTACCGGAGGTCGTGCGTCTGATTCAGTGTCCCGAGGACGCCGTCAGAGTCGTCAGTCTGGTAGCGGACCACCCACACCGTCTCGTGGTCACTCACCTTCGTCGCCAACAGAGACCTGTCGGTGGCCGTTACGTCGGGGCTCGCAGGAAGCATCATCCGCTCGACTGCGGGACCACCATAGTAGTAGGTGACGTCGTTTTCGACCCAGAATGGTTGAATCACGAGCAAGTCGTCGGGAGAGATGTTCGCAGAGACGTCACTGACAGACCCATCCCAGTCTTCGACGGTGTCTCCGGCGTAGTACCCAACGCCAGTGGTGATAGCGCCGGCGACGAGTACGACCGAAAAGACCGCCCGCCACATCGGTTGGTATTCGAGGTTGACCAATCCTCGCGCGACGAGGACGAGGAGTGGAAGACTCGCGGCGAGTGCGTAGCGCGGGAAATAGATTGGAAAGAGGACGTACGACAGAACGAACGGAACAGCGATTGGGACGATGAAGAACATCGCGAGGAGACTCCCCCGTCCGAGGTCTACGAGATGGTATTCGATACGACCGTCGTCTGCGGGTTCGTAGTTGACGATTGCAAACATAATCGTGACGTTGATCGTCAACAAGACGACGAGTGCGGCCCCCCAGGCGACCCACGAGTCGTTGAAAATCGGATAGTACGACGGGAAGCCAGCGAACATGAGAAACGTGTCTCGGAGGAGTTCAGTCGACGGTGCTGGTATCCAACTGATGGCAGTCCCAGCACGCTCAGCATCGGCAACCTGCCCAAGAACCTGCTGGCTGAGGACGTACACCCACGGCAGGTACAGGAGCGACACGGCGACTTGAAGCGCAATCCATCGGCGTTTGAACTCTCGACTACTCTCGGTCAACAGCGTGTATCCGTGCTGGGCCAAGAGGACGAACACCGCGTACACGTGTGTGTACAGCATCGCGATAGTGACGACGAGATACGTCAGCGCAGACCAACGGTTCCGTTCGGGGAGGTGGAGGTACGTGTACCACGACGCGAGGATGAGAAACGTGAGGAGACTGTACATGCGTATCGTCCTCCCGAAGTGGATGTGCATCGTCGATACCGTGACGAGACTGGCCGCGACGAGACCCGTCAAGTCGTCGTACAATCTCCCAGCGAGCAGGTAGACCATACCGACAGTGGCGACCGAGAAGACGACCGAAAACAGTCCTGCACCGAACTGTGTCTGTCCAGCCACCGACATCCACAGACGCAAGAGCACGAAGTACAGTGGAGGGTGTGGGTCCCACGGAATCACCAGCAACTCGCCGATTGGCACCGCCGCCCGGAACGTGACCGTGTAAATTTCGTCGAGCCAGAGGCTCCAGCGTGTGAGCGCACCGATTCGGAGGGCCATCGCGACGACGAGAACGACGGCGAGTGCGCCGAGACGTTTCTTTCGCGGTATCGTCCGGTCGACACTGGCAGCGGAAGCCGAGATGTCCAACGAATCGTTCGCGTCGGTTCCGAGAAGCGACACTGTGATATCGGTGGGACGGATGCCACGACCCAAATCTGGTTCAGACAGGTTTCGCCCGAGGTGAGCGGTCTTCGTCCAGTGGAACTGTCCCCGATACGTCTGTAAAATCGCCCGCACGTCTGCGAGCCACTGGAATATCCAGTAAAAAAAGAGCGAGAGTGCGACGATACACGTTCGTTGGAGTCGCTGTGGGAGCGGTTTGTCCGAGACAATCCAGTACCCGCGGGCGTAGAGACCGGCGACCAACACGAGGAAAGTGAGACCAAGGGACAAAATCCCCTTGACGAGCGCTGAAGGGACGGCCCCAGTCATCGTCGTGAGCCAAAAGACGAACAGCAACCCAGCGATGTTTATCGGCCCAAGGTGGGGCAGTAACGACTGCCAGTAGATGTGGAATCGCTGACGAAGCGTCTCCGGTGGTCTGTCGAGGTACTGTACGAACGTGTATACCTTCCCCTTCTTCCATCGAGTTCGCTGTTCTATCCAACTCTTGAGTTCGATTGGTGACTCCTCGTTCGTCACGGCGTCGAGGAACGCAAACTCGTAGTCTTTGGTCCACAGGTTCAATCCGAGTTCGAAGTCTTCCGTGACGTTCGACGGGTCCCACGGGACGTACCCCGCGAGGCCACGGTCCGAAAGCCATTGGCGGTCTGCTGTCGACCACGGTGAGTCGTCGGCTTCGATACGTGCGTCGGAGACATCTTCTAAGACCCCGCGGCGGAAGAAGCACGACGTCCCACCCAGCGGGATGGGATAGCCGACGTGTTCGAACGAGGGGATGACGAGGTTGTACCAGTAACTGTACTCTGCACGGAAGAGCAGGTTTAGCCACCCGTCGTCTTCGTTGACCATGTCGAGGTGGCTCAGGGCGAAGTCAGCCTCGGAGACGAGTGTGTGTCCAGCCTCTTCGAGGAGGCTTGCACCGATTATCACCTCGGCGTCGACGACGCCGACGACGTCGCTTTCGACGAACTCGAAGCCGTAGTTCAAGGCCCGAGGCTTATTCGATTCGCCCGGGTAGTCGGCTGGAACGACGACTGTCTCGAAGGGGTAGGTTTTCGAGAGTCTGTCGAGCACGTCACGAGTCGCGACGTCGTCCGGTTCGACGAGGACCATCACCGAGAGTAATTCACTGGGATACACCGCTTCGAAGATAGACTGAATCGAGTTCGCAACGACTTCGGCCTCTTCGTACGCAGGAACGAGAATCGCCATGGAGGGGAGTTCGTCCGTGTCTGTGTGTCGATCCTGCCCGTCTCTGGAGTCGACTCGCTCTGCTTCCCGGTCAGCACTCTGTCCGAAAACTCGGCGACTGACCCGTTCGAACACCCGGTCGGCGAATCGTTGAGCGAGTGGAAAGTAGTTGTAGAAGTTCGTTAGCGTCCAGATAACCCCAAAGAAGATAGTCCCGAAGACGATTACCGCCCTGACAACTTGATAGAAGCTAGCCCCAATATCCATCATCCCACGACCTTCACAGATTACTTCATTACTTTTTTATATAATTGTATTTTCTTGCCCATTGTCATTACTACCGAATATCGTTAGCAGGGTGTCACATTTTAGGCCACGAGGCAAAACACCCGACCAGCAGTTATGAATACAAAAATATCGCTCACATATGTTGGACACCCGGAGGTCACTTCTGTTGTGCGACGCTGTCAGCCGACACTGAACCGCTGCCCGACAGAACATATTCGGGGAAATGACCTCAGTACTGTACCCGGAACCGAGACGTGTATGGCAGACACGAAACTCGACGTTCGCGAGATTCCACCGGCAGAGCGCCACCCGAAGATTCACGCTGCATTCGAAGGACTGGAGAGTGGTGAGACGTTGACGATTCTCAACGACCACGACCCGAAACCGCTGTTCTACGAGATGCAAGCCGAGGTAGCGGCGTTCGACGCCGAGAACTACGCCGTCGAGCGACGCAGTCCGACAGAATTCGTCGCGACGTTCCCGAAACGATAGCTGATTCCGAACCGGATTGGCTCGCCTGTCACCAAGCCAGTCTCCAGTACCGATTCAGAGAGTGACGCCCATCAGAGGACACTCGAAGCGTGGGTAGAGTACAGATGAGAGAATCCGAACGCGACCCAGAGCAACTCAGACGAGCACTTCGACGCTACGGACAAGAAATCAAAGAGCG